>DASYQW010000209.1 GCA_036005065.1 Candidatus Methylomirabilota bacterium
TTCCACATCGCCTACACCACCGAGGCCGGCAGCAACTACGGCCGGGCGGCGGACCCCAAGGTGGACGAGCTCGCCGAGCTCGCCCTCAAGGAGGCGAACCGCGACCGGCGCAAGCAGCTCTACTGGGAGCTCCAGCGCCACGTGCTGAGCCGGGGCGATCACGCCACGGTGGCGGTGGGCTGGGTGGAGGGCTGGTTCTTCAAGGACAAGCGGCTGCGGAACTACCGGCCCGGCATCACCACCTACGACAACAACACCTTCATGAAGGTGTGGCTCGCCCAGTGACCTCCTGTCCACCAGCCACCAGGCTTGCCACTCAGAGCAAGAGGAGTTTCGTCGCCAGGAACAACACGCTGGCCAGGAGCATGGCCGCCGGCAGCGTCAGCACCCAGGCCAGTGCGATGCTCCGCACCGTGCTCGCCTGGCGAACCCGAAGGCGATGGCCAGGGCCACCACGAGTAACAGCAGATGGCCGAGCTGCGCTTCAGTGATTTCCGGGAGCATTCGCCTCCTCTCGCCCGCCGCCCTCCGGCCCGGAGCGGGGCCATCGCCGGGTCTCGACCACCCTCAACCCTCGACGAGTCGCGCGTGAGTGGCCAGGTCACCCTGCCACAGGTAGATCGCGAGCAGCGGCCCCGCGCCAGCGCGCGTAGGTCACGTCGGCGATCTTCACGGCGCGATCTCCCGCCCGAGGGCGCGGTCGAGGCGCGCGCGGATCGCGGACCAGGCCGCCCCGACGTCCTCCACCGTCGGCGCCGCCGGCGCCCGCTCGACGGCGATCGCCTGGATTCGGTCGTAGAGCTGATGCTTGCCCCAGTCGCGGACGGCTGGCGGCACGCTGGCGAGGAGCGCGATGGCCGCATCCTGGAGCGCCGGGGGCCAGCGCCGCTCGAGTGCGGCCCGGTAGGCGCCGAAGTCGAACGGCCCCTCCGGCGGCGGTGGCATGGCGGCTCGGGCCCGCGCCGTCGCCTCGAGGTCGACCGCGCCGTCGGCCAGCACGACCCCGTACTGCTCCCGGGCGTGCGCCTCGGTCAGGAATCCGGCTCGCACGTCGGCCCGGACCCGCTCGGGATCCCGGCGGCGCGGGTCGCCGTGGCCGCCGCCCGACGGCGAGAAGACGCTGACTACGTCACCGGGCTCGAGCCGCAGCACGTCGACCTTGCCGATGTTCCGGGCCTGCGGGGTGCCGCGGTTCACTACACAGCTTCCGGCCGTCCCGGCGCGCCCGCCGGCCACCCCCCACGGCGTGAGCTTGAAGCGCTCCATCCCCCGGGCCGTCACGATGGCATTCGGGTGGAAGCACTGGAAGTCGAGCCGCACGGCCAGCCCGCCCCGGTGCTCGCCGGGCCCGCCGGTGTCGGGGATCAGGTGGTAGTGGCGCATGACGATCGGGACCTCGGCCTCGATGCTCTCGACCGGCGTGTTCCGGAGGAAGCCGGAGGTGGAGTCGGCCCCGTCGAGACCGTCCACGCCCGGGCGTCCGCCGCCGCCGCCCAGCATCGGCTCGACGACCTGGACCTGGCGCTGGCCGGTGAGCGGATCGAGGACGGAGGCGACCACCGGCGACAGCGCGCCGGCCGGCGCCGCCGGGATCCGACCCGGCAGGGCCTGGGCCAGGGCGCCGAGCACGACGTCGAGCAGCCGGATCACCGTCGCGTAGCGCACCCCGATCGGGGCGGGAAACTGGCTGTTGACCAGCGTCCCGGGCGGGGCCGTCACCCGCACGGGCCGCAGGATGCTCGACGCCTTCGGGATCTCGGGGTCCTCGCTGACGATGTAGGCGTTGATCCCCTGGCAGAGAAACGGATGGGTCACCCCGTGGCTGGCGATGTTCAGGGCCGAGGCCACCTGGGGGTCGGTGCCGGTGAAGTCGAGGTGGACCGAGCCTGCCGCGACCGTCATGGCCAGCTTGATCCGGACCGGCACCTCGGATTGGAGATCGTCCTCCATGTAGTCGGCGAAGTGATAGGTGCCGTCGGGGATCCGGGCCAGGGCGGCCCGGGCCCGCTGCTCGGCGTAGTCGAGCACGGCGTCCATGCCCTCCACCACGGTCTTGACCCCGAGCTTCCGGACCATCTCCTGGACCCGTCGGTCGCAGGAGTTCACGGCCGCGCACATCGCCTTGATGTCGCCCCAGTTGGTCTCCGGGATGCGGCAGTTGTCCATGATGACGTTCCGGACGTCCTCGTTCAGCACGCCGGCGCGGTAGAGCTTGGTCGGCCGGAGCCGCAGCCCCTCCTGGAAGATCTCGGTGGCCCGTGGCCACACGCTGGCCGGAACCGTGCCCCCCATGTCGGAGGAGTGGACGAAGCTGTATCCCCAGCAGATGATCTGGCCGTCGTGGAAGATCGGCCGCAGGATGTGGACATCCGGCAGGTGGGTGCAGAGCGGGCCCGAGAGATAGGCGTCGTTGCAGATGACGATGTCGCCGTCGTCGTAGTGGTCGAAGTAGTCGAGCGCGCTCCGGAGGTTCAGGCCGAGGTAGGAGGAAGCGCCGAGCTTCCAGGGGTAGGCGACGTACTCGCCGCTCGCCGAGACGAGGCCGGTCGAGAAGTCGGCTGTCTCCTTGACGAAGGTCGTGTAGGCGGTGCGCTCCATGATGCGCGCCATGTCCTCCACGATGGCCTGATAGTAGTTCCGGAGCACCTCGAGGGCGACACGATCGATGGCCATGCCTCATCGCTCCTGGATGACGATGTTGCCGAAGCCATCCACCTCGCCCACGAAGCCGGCCGGGATGAGGGTGGTGGTGTCGTCCTGCTCCACGATGGCGGGCCCGTCGACCTGCTGCCCGGCCAGGAGGTGCCGCCGGTCGTAGATGGCCGCGTCGTGGCGCTGGCCCCGGTAGTGGATCGGACGCCGCCCGGCGGGCTTGGCCGGGCCCAAGCCCCGGGCCGGCCGGCGGAGCTCCGGCTTGGGGGTGGCGCCGGTGACGGTCGCTCGCAGATCGATCAGCTCGACCTCGGCCGCCCGGTCGGCGTGGGCGTACAGGCGCTCGTGGAGGTCGTGGAACGCCTCCCGCAGCCGATCGAGCGTTCCCTCCCCCAGCCAGGCCGGGTCCAGCGGCACCTCGATCTGGAATGCTTGCCCCACGTAGCGCATGTCGGCCCCATAGGCCAGGGCACTCGCGTGGACGCGGGGCGCGGCCTCGGCGAGCCAGCGCCGGGCCCGACTCTCGAGCTCGGCACAGGCGGACCGGAGCTCGGCGCCGGTCATCGCGGACAGCCGCCGGTGGAGGGTCTGGACGTAGTCGTTCTTGACGTCCGCGGTCATGGCGCCCAGCGCGCACAGGGTCCCCGGGGCCGGCGGCACGATGATGCGCGGGATGTGGAACTCCCGGGCGAGGAAGCAGGCCTGGATCGGCCCCGCCCCGCCGAAGGCCACCAGGCTGAAGTCCCGCGGGTCGACGCCGTGCCGCGCCAGCACGTTGCTGAAGGCCGCGTACATGTTGGCGGTCGCCACCTCGACGACGGCCTCGGCCGCCCGGTCCACCGACAATCCGAGGGCCGCGGCCAGGGGACGCATCGCCGCCGCCGCCGCGTCGGGATAGAGCGGGAGACGTCCGCCGACGAAGTTCGTCGGGTTGAGGAAGCCGCAGAGGAGGAACGCGTCCGACAGCGCGGGCTCCTGGCTTCCGCGGCCATAGCAGGCCGGGCCCGGGTCGGCGCCGGCGCTGCGCGGCCCGACCTTCAGGACCCCGACCTGATCCAGCCAGGCGATGGAACCGCCCCCGGCGCCGATCGACGACACGCCGACGGCCGGCATCACCACCGGAAAGTCGCCCACCGTCTCCTCGGTCGAGTAGGCGGGCCGGCCGCCGCGGACCAGCGCGATGTCGGCGCTGGTCCCGCCCATGTCGAGCGTGATCAGGTCCTCGTAGCCCGCCGCGCGGCAGACGAAGCTGGCCCCGATGACTCCCGAGGCCGGCCCCGACAGGAGGGTCTCGGCGGTCGCCTGCCGGGCGTCGCGGGCGGTCGTCACGCCCCCGTTGGACTTGGTGATGTAGAGCGGCACCCGCACGCCGGCGCCGCGGAGCTCGCGCTCGAGGCTCTCGAGGTAGCGGACGACTACCGGACGCACGTAGGCGCTGACGATGGTCACGATCGTCCGCTCGTACTCCCGGATCTGCGGCCACACCTCGTGCGAGCAGACGACCGGCAGGCCGGGGAATCGCCCGGCCAGGACCTGCCGGGCCTCGACCTCGTGGCGCGGCGTCCGATAGGCATTGAGGAAGGCGACGACGAGCCCCTCGGCGCCCTCCCGCCGAATCAGGCGATCCGCCTCGGCGCAGAGCTCGGTCACGTCGAGCGGCGTGTCCACCGTGCCGTCGGCCAGGATGCGCTCGCGCACCTCCCCCACCCGGTAGCGCGGGATCAGGGGCGCGGGCCGGGTGGCGATGAAGTTGACGGGGCTCGCCAGCCGGAGCCGCTGGAGCTCGAGGACGTCGCCGAACCCGCGGGTGGCGAGCAGGCCGAGAGTGGCGCCATTCCGCTGAATCACGGTATTGATGGCGATGGTCGTCCCGTGGACGAGGTAGGCGATGTCGGCCGGATCGAACCCGACCTCGGCCACCAGGCCCCGGAGACCCTCGAGCACGCCGCGGGCCGGGTCCCGCGGCACCGTGGGAGACTTGAAGCCGTAGAGCGCGCCGCTCCCTTCGTCCAGCAGGCTGAAGTCGGTGAAGGTGCCGCCGATGTCGATCCCGAGCCGGTACGCGGGCAACGATCGCTCCTTCGCTCCGGAGGTGAGGCCGGGTGAGCCGAGGGGAGGGTACGCCTCCGCACGCCGGGCTGTCAATGTGCGGGCCATCCACGGGACCGCGCCACCGGCCACGCGGGGCCGGGCGCTCGGGCTCGCAGCCCGCGACGACGACGCCGTCCCCGAAGCTCGCCGGGTCCGCGAGGAAGCTGCCCCGCTCGCGCACGGCGCCGCCCCCCGTTGGTCAGAGCCGCACGCCCCGGCGGCCCCTCGCCCCACCCGGCCGGCCCAGCACGCGGCTGTTGTGAGGGCCAGGCCAGGCGCGCTACACTCTGGCCCGGCCGGCGAGGCGGCGCCCCAGGCGACGGGGGACCCCCGTGGGGCCGAGCCGAGGAATGGAGAAAGGCCCTTTGCGCTGCCTAGCGTCACGTCCTCGAGCCGGAGGGGGCAGCATGACGGCGTCACGGCTCGGTATCACGGTCATCTTGATCTTCGGCCTCCTCGCCGCGCCGCTCGCAGCAGAAGCGCAGCCGCCGGTGAAGGTCCGCCGGATAGGGTTTCTCGGGACCTGGCCGACGAGCCCACATTACGAGGCGTTGCGGCAAGGCCTCCACGAGTTTGGCTACGTGGAGGGCCAGAACATCGCGATCGAGCGCCGATATTTCGAGGGGAGAGCCGAGCGGCTCCCCGACCTCGCCACCCAGTTGGTCCAGCTCAAGGTTGACGTCATTGTTGTCGACGCCTGTGGGGCACCGCTTAGCGCCGCCAGTCGAGCAACCAGCACGATCCCCATCGTGGTAGCGGCCTGTAACGATGACCTTGTTGCGACCGGGCTCATCTCCAGCCTCGCTCGGCCCGGAGGCAACATCACGGGACTGTCCGAGCTCACCCCGGAGCTCGGGGCCAAGCGTCTTGAGCTGCTGAAAGAGGCCGTCCCCCGGGTGAAGCGCGTGGCCGTCCTGTGGAATCCCGCCTATTCCGAGCAGCTCAGCTCCACCTTCCGCTTCTGGTCATCCGACTGGGTAGAGGTGCGAGCCGCAGCCCAGGTGTTGGGCACGACGCTTCAACCCGTGGAGATCCGCGGCCCCGACGATTTCGATACGGCATTTTCCGCCATGACCAGAGAGCGAGCCGACGCCCTGATTGCATTTTCGGATCCCTTAATCGTTTTTTACGGAAGACGGATTGCCGATCTCGCGGCGAAGAGCCGCCTGCCGGCACTGTACCCATCCAGAGAGGTTGTGGATGCAGGAGGCCTCATGTCCTACGGGCCGAGTGTCTCTGAGATGTTCCGGCGTGCCGCCGTTTACGTCGGCAAGATCCTAAAGGGCGCCAAGCCCGCCGATCTCCCGATGGAGCAACCCACGAAGTTCGAGCTGATCGTCAACCTCAAGACCGCTAAGACCCTCGGCCTCACGATCCCGCAGTCGCTCCTTCGCCGGGCGGACGACGTGGTCCGGTGAGCCCTTGGGGCCGATGCGTTGCTGTGGGGCTGGCGGGGGTTCTGCTGTTCGGCGCGGTCGTGCCGGTCCTGGCCGAGACGGTCCTGGAGAAGATCAGCCGCACCGGGGTCCTGGCCGCGGGGACACGGGGCACCTCCATCCCCTTTGCGTTCATCAACGAGAAGAACGAGTGGATCGGCTTCTCCATCGACCTGCTCGAGGCCATCCGCGCCCGCCTGGAGAAGCTGGCCAAGCGGATCAAGCTCGAGAAGAAGGAGGTTACCCCGGCGACCTGGATCCGGCTGGTGGTCAATCGGAGCATCGACGTGGAGTGCGGGTCCACCACCTACACCCGGGGCCGGGACGAGACGGTGGACTTCTCCATCAACTTCTTCTTCACGGGCTCACAGCTCCTGGTGAAGAAGGGGAGCGGGATCAAGAGCCTGGCGGACGTGGCCGGCAAGCGGGTGGGGGCCGCCCAGGGGACGACGAACGAGAGGGCCCTGCGCGCCTCCCAGCCCAAGACCGACGTCGTGACCTTCCAGGACCACGCAACCGGCTTCCTGACCCTGGAGCAGGGAAGGATCGTGGCCTACGTCTCCGATGGCATCCTCCTGGCCGGGCTGGCCGCCAAGGCCAAGAACCCCAAAGACTACGCGGTGGTGGGGGACTTCTTCTCGAAGGACCCCTACTCCTGCATGGTCCCGGAGAACGACTCCAAGTGGCGTGACTTCGTGAACCACACCTTCATGGAGCTCATCGACAGCGGGAAGTTCTTCGAGTTGTACGAGAAGTGGTTCGGGGAGCGCGGCGTGGTCCCCTATCCGATGTCGGACAAGGTCCGCAACTACATGATCATGCGGTCCATGCCCGAGTAGCGGACCTCGCCACGGCCGGGCCCGGTCGCGGGCCCCGGCCCGACGCCGATGCGGCTCACGGGAACCTGGGTCTGAGGATGCGCTCGCTAACATCGAGAGTCGGCCGATCATTCCCACCCACAGCCCCTCGGGTAGCCTCGGTACCGGCTTTGCACCGCGACCTCCTGATGATGGCATCGGCCGTCATCGTGCGCCACCGCAGCTGGCCCCCGATACCCGCATTCCTCCTGGCGATGGCGGTAGGCGGCTGCGATGGCATCCAGTCCGCCCTTCGGCCGGCCGGCCCGCAGGCGGCGCGTATCGCTGCCCTGTGGTGGGTAATGCTGGGCGTCGGCGCGGCCGTGCTGGCGGCGGTCGTTGCGACGATGCTGTGGGCGGTGCTCCGGCCGGCACGCAGCCGGGCCCAGGGCGCCCGGCCGGACGGCGAGCGGTGGCTCCTCTTGGCAGTGGGCGCGGCGAGCGGGCTGACCGTGGTCGTCCTCTTCGGTCTGCTCATGGTGAGCGCCGTCACCGGGCGCGCCCTGAGCATCTCCGTCCCCGATCCGCTCACCATCGAGGTCGTCGGGCATCAATGGTGGTGGGAGGTCCGCTACCCCGACCCCGACGGCGCGGTGGTGAGCGCGAACGAGGTCCACGTCCCCGTCGGCTACCCCGTGCGCCTGCGGCTCGGGTCGGCGGACGTCATCCACAGCCTCTGGGTTCCCAGCCTTCACGGGAAGACGGACCAGATCCCCGGACACTGGAACACGACGTGGCTCCTGGCCGATCGCCCGGGCGAGTTCCGCGGACAGTGCGCCGAGTTCTGCGGCATCCAGCACGCCCACATGGCTCTGACGGTCTCGGCCGAGCCGCCGGAGACCTTCGCCGCTTGGCGCCAGGCGCAACGGGCGCCCGCGCCGGCGCCGACGGACCCGTCGAGTCAGCGCGGAATGGAGGTCTTCCTCGGATCCTCGTGCGCGGGCTGCCACACGATCCGGGGCACGCCTGCGCTTGGGCGACTCGGTCCAGACCTCACGCACCTGGCGAGCCGCCGGCGCATCGCGGCCGGTGTGCTGCCAAACGATTCGGACCACCTGGCTGCCTGGATCCGCGACCCCGAGCAGTGGAAGCCAGGGACCCGCATGCCGGCCTCCCGACTCGGCCCTGAAGATCTCCAGGCCCTCGTGACGTACCTGGCCACGCTCCGATGAGCGTCGCGTTCCCGCCCGCGGCCAGGATCGCGCCCGGCCGCGGCGACGATCGGGAGGCCGACCTCCTCGCCCGAACCTGGGCCTCACCGCCGGGAATCCGGGGCTGGTTCACCACCGTGCACCACCGGACGATCGGGCTCCGCTACATCGCGACGGCCCTGGTCTTCTTCACAGCCGGCGGCGTCGAGGCGTTACTGATGCGCCTGCAGCTCGCCCGACCGGAGAACGCGCTGCTGGGGCCCCAGGCCTACAACCGGCTCTTCACCCTCCACGGCAACACGATGATGTTCCTCTTCGCCGTGCCGATCATGGAAGGTCTGGCGATCTACCTCGTCCCCCTCATGATCGGGACTCGCAACGTCGCCTTCCCCCGGCTCAATGCCTACGGCTACTACGCCTACCTGATCGGCGGTCTCCTCCTCTACGGGGCCCTGCCCTTCGGCGGCGCGTCCGACGTTGGCTGGTTCAGCTACGTGCCGCTGGCGACCCTGACGTACTCGCCGGGCAAGGGCGTCGACGTCTGGACGCAGATGATCTATTTCACCGAGCTGTCCGCGCTGGTCGTGGCGGTAGAGCTGATCGTGACGATCTTCAAGTTGCGGGCGCCCGGCATGTCGCTGGACCGGATGCCGCTGTTCGTCTGGTCGATGCTGGTGATGTCGGTGATGATCGTCTTCGCCATGCCGGCCATCATCGTCGCCACGACCTTCCTTCCGCTCGATCGGATGGTGGAGACGCGGTTCTTCGACGTAGCGGCGGGCGCGGACCCGCTCCTCTGGCAGCACCTGTTCTGGTTCTTCGGCCATCCCGAGGTCTACATCGTCTTCGTGCCGGCCCTCGGGATCGTCTCCTCGATCGTGGTGGCGTTCGCCGGCCGCCCGATCGTGGGCTATACCGCCATGGTCTTCGCCGTGGTCGCGACCGGTTTCCTGGGCTTCGGTCTCTGGGTGCACCACATGTTCGCCACCGGCCTGCCCCAGCTCGGGATGAGCTTCTTCACCGCGGCCAGCATGATGATCGCCATTCCGAGCGGCATCCAGATCTTCTGCTGGATCGCGACCCTCTGGGCCGGGCGCCCTCGGCTCCGCACGCCGCTTCTCTTCGTCCTCGGCTTCGTCAGCCTATTCGTCGTCGGAGGCTTGACCGGGGTGATGCTCGCCTCGGCGCCGCTCGATCTTCAGGTCCACGACACCTTCTTCGTCGTCGGACACTTCCACTACACGTTGATCGGCGGTGCGGTCTTCCCGCTCTTCGCCGCGTTCTACTACTGGTTTCCGAAGGTCACTGGCCGCCGGCTCGGCGAGGGGCTCGGCCGGTGGAACTTCTGGCTTCTCTTCATCGGGTTCAACGCCACCTTCTTTCCCATGCACCTGCTCGGCCTCCAGGGCATGCCGCGCCGGGTCTACACCTACTCCGCCGAGCTCGGCTGGGGCTCGCTCAACCTGGTCGCCACCGGCGGCGCGCTGCTCCTCGCTGCGGGTCTGCTCCTCTTTCTCGTCAACGTGGCCTGGAGCGTCCGCCGCGGTGCCATCGCCGGCGACAATCCCTGGGAGGCCGACACCCTCGAATGGGCGACGGCCTCACCGCCTCCGGCCTACAACTTGCGGCGGATCCCGGTGGTGACGAGTCGTTATCCGCTCTGGGCGGCGAACGGGGCGAGCGGTAACGTCGAAGGGCTACGGATCGACCGGCGCGAGGTGCTGGTCACCACGCCGCTGGATGCCGAGCCCGATCACCGGGCGCTCCTGCCCGGGCCGAGCGCGTGGCCGCTTGCCCTCGGAGCGGCGACAGGTGTGGGGTTCATCGGCGCGATCCTGAGCCCCGTCTGGGCGCTGATCGGTGCCGGGCTGGCGTTTGTCGCGCTGGTGGGATGGTTCTGGCCGCGGCCCGAGCCCGGACGGGACCGGCGCGAGGCGGTGCCGTGAGTCGGCCCGGGCCGGTAGGCCGGCCGGCACCGGGGTAGAGCCGTGAGCGCTGAACCGACTCTGGACGTCTCGCGCCTGCCCGCCGGAGCGCTGGACCATCGGGCGCTCCTGTGGTGGGGCACGTTCTGGATGATCGTCATCGAGGCGGCCGTATTTGCCCTGATCCTGGTCAGTTACGCCTACCTGCGGCTGACCGGCGCCGCCTGGCCGTCGGGGCCGGAGGCCGCCCCGGGCCTCGGTCTGCCGACCCTCGGCCTCGTCCTCCTGCTCGCCAGCCGCGTGCCGATGCGACGGGCCGCCGAGGGCGCCGTGCGCGGGGCCGGGCCCGAGACGGCGCGCCGACTGGGCCTCGGCCTGGCCCTCGCCCTCGCGTTCCTCGTGCTCCGTATCATCGACTGGCGGGCGCTGCCCTACCGCTGGGACACCCATCCTTTCGGCTCGCTGGTGTGGACCATCCTCGGACTGCACACCGCGCACGTGGTGACCGCCATCCTCGAGAACGGCGTCCTCGTCCTGCTCCTCCGCCTCGGGTACACGGCCCACGAGCAGCGGCTCGGGGTGGTCACCGGCGGCCCCTACTGGGACTTCGTCGTCTTCTCGTGGGTTCCCCTCTATGTCGCCGTCTACATCGCTCCGCGATTCGTCTGACGCCTGCCGGAAGTGGGCCCTGGGCGTGGGACTGCTGGCGCCGGCCGTGGCGTGGCTGGCGCACCTCGAGGTCAGCTACATCCTGGCGACCCTGGGGTGCGCCACCGTGGCCATCGCGGCATTCCACCTGGTCACCGTGCTCGCGCTGGCGGGCGCCGCCGCCGGCGGCGTCGCCGCTCGGCGGTGCTGGAGGGCGAGCCGAGCCGAGGGCGACGGGCGCGTCGCCCGCTCGCGGTTCATGGCGCTGTTCGCCGGTCTCGCCAGCGTCGCCTTCGGGCTCGCGATCCTCGCCCAGGCCGTGCCGACCCTCGTCCTCGGCCGATGCCAGCCATGACCGCCCGGGCGCTCAGCTCGTCTGGAGGGCCTCGCCGGTATCGGCGCCAGAGGCGTGGCCCGTCGGACCGAGCCGAGGATGACCGAGCGTCGCAGGAGTAGGCACATGTCGTGGCTGAAGTTGTTGGTGGTTGTCCTCGTGCTCGGCGTCACGGCGACCGTCGCGCCCGCGCAGGCCCGACCCCCGGTCGACATATCGGGCTGGAAGACTTTCCGTGACGACGCGATGGGGTTCGAGGTCAAGCATCCACCGGGCTGGAACGTGGCCCGAAGCACGGGAACCCTCGAGGGTATCTTGCTCGGTAAGCCGCGGCAGGCCGGGGAAGAGCAGGTCTCCCTGCAGTTCTTCGTGCAGCGGGACCTGAATCCAAACGGTCTGACGATCGAGCAGTGGTATGCCGATCAACTGAGGAAGATCAGGACGCTTCCGTCTCGGACAACGGACACAGTGATCGGAGGACGGCCCACGATCCGCATGGAGAACACGAATACGATGGGAAGACACTTCATGTTCTTCACCGCGCTCGACAAGTCAGACATCTTCACCATTTCGATCATCCAGCCTTCGCCTCGAGAGCAGCTCGATCGCACGTACGACGCGATTCTTTCCACCGTCAGATTCCTGCCCTGAAGATTCTCCTCCCTGGTGGCACCGGGCAGGTCGGCACCATCCTCGCCAGCGCGTTCCACGGCGACGGGTGTCATCGGCGGCGCCGAGCCCGGCGTGCCCGACACCTGGCGGCTCAGCATGCTATCATTCGCGGGCCGGGGCCTGGACCCTGTGTCGGACAAGGAGGGCTCGCCGTGGTGGAGAAGAAAAGCGTCGTGACGCCGGAGCGGTTCGCCTCCGGAATGACCTTCGACCAGTACGTCGCCTACGTGGCGAGCCCGGAGAACCTCGCGCG
>DASYQW010000210.1 GCA_036005065.1 Candidatus Methylomirabilota bacterium
CTTCGTCCACAACCTCGAGCACGGCGGCATCGTGATCCTCTACAAGTGCGCGACCCCGTGTCCGGACGTGGTCCGCCAGCTCCAGGAGACCTTCCAGACCCTTCCGCCGAGCAAGTACGGGCACGTCAAGGTGGTCGTCAGTCCGAACGGGCGGATCAAGACCCGCTTCGCGCTGCTGGCCTGGACGCGGCTCGACGAGTTCGATCGCTTCGACCGCGACCGCATCGTCGGCTTCGTCCGCGCCTGGCAGGACAAGGGCCCTGAAGACGTCCCCTAGGTCATTTCGGGGGGGTCTCGGAAGACCCCCCGATGCCCCCCCTCGGTTGCGGCGGCACAGCCGCCGCTCGGAGCGCTGCCCGACGCGGCCCGCATTCGGGGCGAGCTGCCGGGTTACTCCGACAGCCCCGTAGCCCCGGATGATTCCCGAGGTCGTGCGGGCCCCGGCGCCATCCGCGCCCGCGACCCTCAGGGGCTCTCGCGGGGCGCGGGCAGCGTGAAGGTGAAGGTAGAGCCCTTCCCGAGCCGGCTGGTCAGCCAGATCTGGCCCCCGTGCAGCTCGACGAGCTTTTTGACGAGCGTCAGGCCGAGCCCCGTTCCCTCGCTCCGGCGAGCCGCATCGGCGCCCACCTGCCGGAACTCTTCGAAGACCGCCTCCTGATCCTCGGGGGCGATGCCGATGCCGGTATCGCTCACCGCGAACTCGACCGCACCGTCCAGCGTTCGCGCCCCCAGCGTGACCCGCCCTCCCTCGGGCGTGAACTTCACCGCGTTCGAGAGAAGGTTCAGGAGGATCTGCTTGAGCTTCCGTTCGTCGGCGACCAGCTCTCCGAGTCGCTCGTCGGCCGCGAGGTCCAGGGTGATGCCATGGCGGGCCGCCCGGTCACGCACCAGGACGAGACTGTCGCGGAGCAGCCCGCAAAGATCGAACCGGGTCGGCTCGAGTTCCATGCGGCCGGCCTCGACCTTCGTCAGATCGAGGATGTCGTTGATGAGAGAGAGGAGGTGGTGGCCCGACGAGAGCACGTCGGCGACATACTCGGCTTGCTTGTCGTTCAGCTCGCCGAACATGCGCTCCAGGAGGACCTCGGAGAAGCCGATGATGGCGTTCAACGGGCTGCGAAGCTCGTGCGACATGTGGGCGAGGAACTCGGACTTGTGCCGGTTGGCGATCTCGAGCTGACGGCTGTTGTCCGCGATCTGCGCGTAGAGGCGTGACTCTTCCAGCGCCGTGGCGAACTGCTGGCACAGGAGGATGAACGATTCGACGCTGGCCGGGGAGATCGCGTGCCGGGTGTGCTTGTTGTCGGCGCACACCGCTCCGACGGCGCGGTCGCCCACCACCAGCGGCACGATGACGAATCGGCTGCTGCGGAGGAACGGGTGGCTCCGGTACGCCGCGTCGATCGGGGTGATCGCCCGCAATGCCTCGTCGGTGAGGACGGTGACCGGCCGGAGTGTCTGGAGCGCGTCGTAGAAGGGGCCGGCCGCCGGCGACAGGGGCAGGCGCGGTGGCGGCGCCGTGCCTTCCTCGCCGTATGACGCGACCATCTCGAGCGCGGCGCCATCCTGCGACGCCAGGAGGACGTAGACGCGGTCGAAGCCGACGATCCCGTGGGCGCCTTCGATGAATGCCCGGAGCCGGTCGGCGGGCTCGCGCGAGCCCTGCATGGCGATGGCCAGGCGATAGAGACGATCGAGCACCGCCCGCGCCTCTTCCGCCTCCCGAAAGAGCGCCCGGTGCAGCTCTTCGCTCCGGCGCAGCCCCGCCTCCATCAGCTTGCGCTCGGTGATGTCCCGGAAGATGACCTGGACGCCAACCGGCGTCCCCGCTCGGTCGCGAATGATGCTGATGCGAGCCTCGATCGGGATCACCGCGCCATCCCGGCGGACCACCTCGATTTCCGCGATCGACGGCAGCTTTTCCCCGGCCGCCGCCCGGCGGGTGCGCTCCTCCCACTCGGCGTGGGTCTCCGGCGTCACGAAGCGCGCGTAGTGCCGGCCGACCAGCTCCTCGCGCGAGTATCCGAGCGCGGTCTCGAGCGCCCGGTTGACGGTCAGGGTCGTGCCGTCGAGGGACAGCGTCGCGATGGGATCGTTCGCGTTTTCGAAAAGGTTCCGGTAGCGCTCCTCGCTCTCCCGGAGGGCCGTCTCTGCCTGCTTGCGCACGCTGATGTCGCGAAAGACTCCCTGGTGTTCGATGGGGCGCCCCTGCTTGTCGTGGATGAAGCGAGCCCACCCCTCGAGCGGCACGATCGTGCCGTCTCTGCGGATCGCCTCGAGCTCGAAGAGCTTGGGAAGCCGCTCGCCGGCGAGGCTCCGACGGATACGCTCCTCGGCCAGGGCCACGGAGGCCGGGGTGAGGATCTTGGCGACGCTCTGGCCGATCAGTTCCTCCCGGGACCAGCCGGAGATCGATTCAGCGGCGCGGTTCAGGTCGGAGACGGTGCCGTCGAGCGTGCAGACGAGGATCACGTCGACCGCGTGCTCGAAGAGGGCCCGGTAGCGGCTCTCGCGCCGACCGAGCGCATCCTCCGCCCGCTTGTAGGCGGCGATCCGGCGCTCGAGCGCCCGTACCCGTCGGCGCAAGGTCTCGAGCTCGGCCGTGAGGAGCGCTCTCGTCTTCGAGGGCATCCCGCCGCATTCTAGGTCCGGACGACTGGTCAAACAAGCGGTCGCCTTGACGGTCCGTCGAGGCGCGTGCTATCGTCCCCGGCGCCGAGCGGCCGAACCCGAGTGTCGTGTTTCCCGAGCCGGATCGGGGGCCGAGCCGAGGATCTGATGGCCCGAGACGCCATGGAGCTCGCCATTCTCTGGGGCCGCCTCGTCGCGATCGCCGACGAGGCGGCCGTCACCATGGTGCGCACGGCCTTCTCCACGACCCTCCGCGAGGCCAACGACTACGTGTGCATGCTGCTCGATGCCGGCGGCCTGGCCATCGCGGAGAACTCGACGGCGGCGCCCTCGTTCGTCGGCACCTTGCCGCTGACGCTGCGGCACGTCCTGACCAAGTACCCGGCTCCCACCTGGCGGCCGGGCGACGTCGTGATCACCAACGATCCCTGGCTGGCCTCCGGTCACCTCCCGGACCTGACCGCGCTGTCCCCGATCTTCCACCGCGACCGCCTCGTGGCATTCGCCGCCTGCATGGCCCACCATGCGGACGTGGGAGGGCTCCTGTGGTCGGCCGACACGGCCGAGATCTACGAGGAGGGCCTGCGGATCCCGATCTGCCGGCTGTACCGGGAGGGGATCCCGAACGAGGCGCTGCTCGAGCTGCTCCAGGCCAACGTGCGGGTCCCGGGGCAGGTGATGGGGGACCTCTCGGCCCAGCTCTCGGCGATGGAGACCCTCTCTCGAGGTCTCGTCGAGCTCGTGGAGGACGCCCAGCTCGAGGACCTCGGCGCGGTGGCGGCCGGCATGCAGAGCCGGGCCGAAGAGGCCATGCGCGAGGCGATCGCCGCCATCCCCGATGGACGGTATCCGTCCTCGGTCGAGATGGACGGGTTCGACGAGCCGCTGACGATCCGTCTGGCGATCGAGGTGGCCGGCTCCGACATGCGCCTGGACTACGCCGGCACCTCCCCCCAGGTGAGTCGGGCGATCAACGTGCCGCTGAACAACACCTTCTCCCACAGCGCCTACGCGCTGAAGGGCGTCCTCGATCCCCAGACGCCGCGCAACGACGGCAGCTACCGCCCCATCGGCGTGACGGCTCCCGAGGGCTGCCTCCTGAACGCCCGGTTTCCCGCCGCCGTCAACGCCCGTCACCTGACCTTCCTGTTCCTGAGCGCGGCCATCTTCCAGGCGCTGGCGGTGGTCATCCCGCGGCGGATCATCGCCGAGTGCGGGTCGCCGCAGATGCAGCTCGCCTACTACGGGCTCGATCGCGAGGGCGAGCCGTTCATCTATCTGCCCTTCGACGCGCCCGGGATGGGGGCCCGCCCCACCAAGGATGGCCTGGCGGCGACCCCCTACGCCCACAACACGGGCGGCGCGTCGATCGAGGTCGTCGAGAACACGACCCCGCTCCTGGTCTGGCGAAAGGCGCTGGTTCCCGATTCGGGAGGACCGGGACGCTTCCGGGGCGGATGTGGGCAGGAGCTGCTGGTGGAGAGTCTCGCCCCCGGTCCGGTGATGGTGTCGGCGATCGGCGATCGCGTTCATCATCCGGCGCGCGGCGTCCTCGGGGGCCTGCCGGGCCGGCCCGCAGCGCTCTTGCGAGACGGCACCACGGCGATGAACACCAAGGGGCGGTCGCTGCTCGCCCCCGGGGAGCGCATCCTGGTCCGCACCGCGGGGGGCGGCGGCTACGGCTCGCCGGCGGAGCGTGAGGCCTGGCGATTGGCGGCCGACCTCCGCAGCGGCCTGGTGACGCATGATGCCGCGCGCCGGGACTACGGCCGGGAGCCGGGAGCGACGGGGTGACGGCCGCCGAGTCGCGACAGCGGACGCCGCCGGGCGCGCTGGTCGGGGTCGACGTGGGGGGCACGTTCACCGATGTGGCGTACGTGGACCGCGAGGGCTGGCGATTCGGCAAGGTCCTCACCACGCCCGAGGACCCGACCGCCGGCATCCTCGACGCCCTGGCCGGGGTGACGGCCGGGGGCGGCGTCGCCGCCCTGGCCGCCATCATGCACGGGACCACGCTCGTCGCCAACGCCATCATCGAGCGCAAGGGCGGGCGGGTCGGCCTCGTGACGACCGCCGGCTTCCGCGACATCCTGACCATCGGCCGGGAGCCGCGCTACGACATCTTCGACCTGTTCCTCGACAAGCCGACGCCGCTGGTGCCCCGCGAGCTGTGCCTGGAGGTCGGCGAGCGCCTCGGGTACGACGGCGCCGTCCTGCGGCCGCTCGATCCCGGCGAGGTCCGCGGGGTGGCGCGGCAGCTCGCCGCGGCCGGCGTGGACGCCGTCGCCGTCTGTCTGCTGCACGCCTTCCGCAACCCGGCGCACGAAGAGGCGGTCGCCGCCATCCTGGCCGAGGAGCTGCCCGGCTGCGACGTGTCGCTGTCGTCCCGGATCTGCCCGGAGCTCGGCGAGTACGTCCGGACGTCGACGACGGTGGCCAACGCGTACGTCCGCCCGCGGGTCCGCCGGTACCTCGGCCAGCTCACCCGAGAGCTCGAGGGCCGCGGGTTCCGCGGCGGCCTCTACCTGATGCAATCCAACGGGGCGATCGTGACCCCGGAGGTCGCCCTCGAGGCCCCGATCCAGCTGATCGAGTCGGGACCCGCGGCCGGCGCCATCGCGGCCGCCCGGCAGGGCGTGGCCGGCGGATTTCCAAATCTGGTCGCGTTCGACATGGGCGGCACCACCGCCAAGATCAGCCTGGTGGACGGTGGCGCTCCCGCGCGGTCCGCCGAGTTCGAGGCGGCCCGGCTGCATCGCTTCAAGCGGGGGAGCGGTCTGCCGCTGAAGGTGCCGGTCATCGAGATGATCGAGGTCGGCGCCGGCGGCGGGAGCCTGGCCACCGTCGACGCCATCTCACTCTTGCGGGTGGGCCCGGAAAGCGCGGGGGCGGCGCCGGGGCCGGCCTGCTACGACCGGGGTGGAGAGCGGCCCACGGTGACCGATGCCGACCTGGTCCTCGGCTACCTCAATCCGGAGAACTTCCTCGGGGGCGCCATGCGTCTCGTGCCCGCCCTCGCCGAGACCGCCCTCCGCGCCCACATCGCGGACCGACTCAAGACCGATGTGGTGGCGGCCGCCCGCGGGGTCTTCGAGCTGGTCAATAGCCACATGGCGACGGCCATGCGCATTCACGCCGTCGAGCGCAACCGCAACGTCCGCGGCTACACGCTCTTCGCCTTCGGCGGGGCGGGCCCCGTGCACGCGTACCACGTGGCGCGGAGCCTCGGCATCCGCGACGTGGTGGTTCCGCCCGGCGCGGGCGTCGCCTCGGCGATCGGCCTGCTGGCTGCTCCGCTGGCGGTGGAGATCCCCCGGAGCCACGTGGTGCGCCTGGACCGGCTCACCGCGGCGCCGGTGGCGACGATCTTCCGGGCGCTGGAGGAGGCCGCGACGCGGGCCCTCCTCCGGATGGGCGCGGTCCCGGAGGCGATCCGGCTCGAGCGGAGCGTCGAGATGCGGTACGTGGGTCAGGGGTACCAGGTCACCGTGCCGGTGACTGCCGCCGGCGGCGACACGGGTCTCGATGCCGAGAGCCTGCGCGCGGCCTTCGAGGGGACGTACCGCGCGGCCTACGGCCTCGTCCTGGAAGGCCGACGGATCGAGGCCCTGACCTGGCGGGTGGCGGGCCGCGCGCCGCGGCCCGGCGGATCGCCGGAGGCGCTCGGCCTGGCGGCCCGGCTCGGGCGAGATGGGCGGCGGCCGTCCCGCGCGGTGTTCTTTCCGGAGGCCGGCGACTTCGTGCCCTGCGCGATCTACGACCGATATGCGCTGGAGCCTGGCTTCGAGGCTCGGGGGCCCGCGGTCATCGAGGAGCGCGAGGCGACGACCGTGGTCGGACCCGGGGGCTCGGTCGCAGTCGATGGACGGCTCAACCTGAGGATCACCGTGGAGAAGGGGAGGGTTCCATGAAGGACGCACACGCTTCCGCTCTGAGGCGCCGCGACCTCTTGACCCGGGCGGCCCAGCTCGGCGTCGGCCTGGCGGTGACGGGCGGGCTTCCGTCAGGGATCGAGCGGGCGCGGGCCCAGTCGGGATCCCTCCGCTTCTACATGATCCCCCAGCACCGGTTCGAGACCTATCAGAAGCTCTTCGCCGACTTCGGGAAAGAGAAGAACGTCCGCCTTCAGCCCGAGGTCCTCGAGCTCGACGACATGCGCGCCAAGCTCCTGGCCACGGCCGCCGCCGGCGGCGCCCCCGACATGAGCTGGGAGAACAACTGGTCCCAGGAGTTCGCGATGCGGGGGCTGGTGCACCCCCTCACGGCGTTCCTCGAGCGTGACGGCCGGGAGCTGGGCTATCCGGACGACTGGCTCCCCCGGGCAGTCGAGCGGCACACCTACAAGGGCACGGTGTACGGGCTCCAGAACTTCTACACGAACATGTGCCTCTTCTACAACAAGAAGCTCCTGGCCCAGGCGGGGATCAAGGAGCCGCCCAGGACCTGGGACGAGTTCCTGGAGGCGGCCCTCAAGACGACGAAGCGCCAGGGCGACCGGACCGAGGTGTGGGGCTTCGCCTCGGTGTACCGGTTCTTCAACGGGTTCCTGAACTGGTACTACCAGGCCGGCGCCGAGTGGTACAACCCCCGGACGAACCGGGTCGTCACCGATTCAGCCGAGTCGCTGGCGGCCTTCCAGTTCTTCCACGATCTCATCTGGAAGCACAGGGTCGCCGCTCCGCTGGTGGTCGAGCCGGGGATCGCTCAGCCCCGCAAGCTCTTCACCTCCGAGCGGGCGGCGATGATTCTCTCGGGCCCCTGGGATCTCAAGCCGGTCCAGCAGGAGGGTCCCCAGCTCGAGTGGGGCGTCGCGCTGCCGCTTTCCGGCAAGCGGCGGGCGACCATCCAGGCCGGAACCGGGCTCTTCATCCTGAAGAACTCGCCCAACAAGGAGCTCGGGTGGGAGCTGATCAAGCGCCTGCTCCGCACCGAGACCATGGTGGCCGTCACCCGCGAGACCAACTTCGTCTTCCCGCGCAAGTCCTGGGCCGCCTCGCCCGACGTCCAGGGGAGTCCGGTCATCAAGGTGTTCGCCGAGGCGGCCCCGTCGGCCGTGGACTGGAACGCCGGCATCCGGCTCAGCGGCAAGCCCGAGCTCTACACCACGATGATGCAGGCCCTGGTGGACGAGGTCGCCTTCGACAAGAAGCCGGTGAAGGAGGCCGTGCAGGAGTACACGGAGAAGGCCAACAAGCTCCTCGGCGGTTAGGTGAGGCCCCCTCCGAAGAGACTCGGGCGCCAGGAGGTCTGGGCGGCGGCGGGCTTCCTGGCGGTCCCGCTCGCCTACTTCGCGCTCTTCCACCTGCTCCCGGTCGCCATCAACCTGTGGGTGAGCCTCCATGCCGGACTCCCGCTCATCGCGCCCGGGCAGCCATTCGTGGGGCTCGGGAACTTCCGCCGGCTCGTCGATGATTCGGTCTTCCTGGCCTCCCTGCGGACCAGCGGCCTCTTCGCCGCCGGCGCCACCGGCGGCAGCGTGGTGCTGGGCCTCTCGCTGGCCCTGGCGCTGAACCGCAACCTCCGGTTGCGGAGCCTCCTCCGCGCCATCATCGTCTTCCCGTACATGACGTCCATGGCCATCATCACGCTGATCTTTCTGGTGATCTTCAACCCGGAGATCGGCGTGCTGAACTTCCTCCTGTACCGCCTCGGGCTGCCGGCGGTGCCGTGGCTCACCAGCCCGACCATGGCGCTGGTCAGCCTGATCATCGTCAGCGTCTGGTGGGAGACCGGCTTCAACATGGTGATCTTCCTGGCCGGGTTGACCGCCATCCCCGACGAGTACTTCGAGGCGGCCCGGATCGACGGGGCCGGCGCGCTCGCCCAGTTCCGCCACGTCCTCCTTCCTCTCCTGGCCCCCACCACCTTCTTCGTCGTCGTCTTCTCGCTGATCCACTCCTTCCAAGCCTTCACCCAGCCGTTCGTGCTCACCCAGGGCGGCCCCGCCTACGCCACCAACCTCGTCGTCTATCACATCTACCAGGTCGCCTTCACGCACCTGGACCTGGGGTACGCCTCCGCGATGGCGCTGGTCGTGTTCGCGATCGTCCTCGGCGCCACCGGCGCGCTGTTCCGCGTCTGGCGGGGGGCGGGGGAGTCCTGACGTGCGGGATCGGCTGCCGTCCCCCGGCGCGGTGGCCGCCGCCGTGCTGCTGGGCGCGGCCCTGGTCGTCACCCTGTTTCCGTTCGTCTACATGGTCTCGCTGTCGCTGTCCAGCGACGTCGAGGTCCAGCGGTTTCCCCCGCCCCTGATCCCGGCTCAGGCGCGGTGGTCGAATTTCGCCCGCGTGTGGCAGGCGGTGCCGCTTCCGCGGTACCTGCTGAACAGCCTCGTCGTCGCCACGGCCATCGCCTGCTCCACCACGCTGCTCGGCTCCATGGCCGGATACGCCTTCGCCAAGCTCCGGTTCCCCTTCCGCGACTCCCTCTTCTGGGTCGTGGTCGGCGTGTCGATGATGATTCCCTTCTTCGTCCGGATGATTCCCCTCTACATCATGGAATCCAAGCTGGGCTGGCTCAACACCTACCACGGGTACATCGTGCCGTGGCTCATGAACGGGTACAGCGTGTTTCTGAGCCGGCAGGCCATCAAGCCCATCCCGGGAGACTTCATCGACGCCGCCCGGATCGACGGGGCCTCGGAGACCCTGATCTACCGCCGGGTGATCCTGCCCCTGGCCAGGCCGGCGCTGGTCACGGTGTTCCTCTTCACGTTCGTGTTTCAGTGGAACGAGGTCTTCTGGCCGCTGATCGTGACCGACAGCATCGACATGCGCACGCTCCCGCTCGGCCTCCTGCTCTTCCGGAAGGAATACGATTTCGAGTGGAACCTGATCGCCGCCGGCGCCTTCATCCTCTTCCTGCCGATCCTGGCCCTGTTCCTCTGCTCGCAGCGGTTCTTCCTCAAGGGGATGATGCACTCCGGGCTGAAGGGGTAGGGGCCAGGCGCCCGGCCGGGCGGCCGAGCGGGCCGGCGGGTCAGGGAATCAGGAGGAGCTTCCCGGTCGTTCGCCGCGCCGCCATGTAGGCGTGCGCCTCGGCCACCTCGGCCATGGGGAACAGGCGGTCGACGACCGGCGTGAGGCGGCCGGCGACGGCGAGCTGGATGATCTCGCCGAAGGCCTCGCGGTGCATGTCCGGGCGCCAGGGCCGCCGCCCGAGGTGGAGTCCGAGCACCGAGAGGTTCCGGGTCAGGATCTCGTCGCCGGCGACGGCGCCCGCCACCCCCGAGGCGCGGCCGTAGATCAGCAGCCGGCCCCCGGGAGTAAGCGCCTTCACGCTCTGGGCCAGGACCTCGCCGCCGACGCACTCCAGCACGACGTCGACGCCGCGCTTGTCGGTCCGGGCGAGGACCTCCGCCACGAAGTTTTCCCGGGCGTAGTTGATCGTCTCGTCCGCCCCCAGCGCGCGGACCGCCGCCAGCTTCTCGTCGGTGGACGCCGTCGCGAAGACCCGGGCGCCCCACAGCTTGGCGAGCTGGACGGCGAAAGTCCCCACGCCGCTGGCGGCGGCGTGGATCAAGACGGACTCGCCCGGGCGCAGGCCGGCGCCCGTCTTGAGGAGGTGGTACGCGGTGAGCGAGGCGAGCGGAAGGGCCCCGGCCGCCTCGAAGGAGAGGGTCGGCGGGATCGGATGGACCAGCGCTTCGGGAGCGACGACGTACTCGGCCTGGCAGCGCTGGCCGAGCATCGTGAGCACGCGGTCGCCCGGCTTCGCCCCCGTCACGGCATCCCCCACGCGCTCCACCGTCCCCGCCGCCTCGACGCCTTCGGCGTGCGGAAGCGGGAGATCGGGGTTGTAGACGCCGGCGCGGCGCATGACGTCCGAGAAGTTGACGCCGGCTGCCGCGACGCGGATCAGCACGTCGCCCGGCCCGACGTCGGGCTCACGGACCTCCTCGTAGCTGAGCACGTCCGGACCGCCGAAGCGGTGGAAGCGGACGGCCTTCATGCGGGCCCGCCTCCAGCCGGCGCCGTGGGTCCCTCGGCCTCCGGCGTGAACCAGGCGTCGAGGGCTTCGTCGTGGTAGAGGGTCAGCTCCTCGGCCGTCGCCAGGCGCACGCGGAACCAGCGGCGGCGGCCGGCGGCGGGATCCACGGCGGACTCGAGCCAGGCCCAGAGCACGTCGGTGACGGCGATCGCCTCGGTGCCACGCCAGACGCCGCGCGGGCGCTCTTCGGCCCGCGAGCCGGCGTAGGCCAGCACCTTGATCGATCTGTCCATCATCGTCACCGCGTGTTGGCGCCGGGCCGAGACCCGAGCAGCCCTAGGACGCAGGGCTGAGCCGGCCCGAGGCGTATGCCGCATACGTTGAGGGCCGGCGAAGCCCGAGGACGACGGGACGCGACGGTTATCGGCACGGCGCTACAGCTCGACGAGGACGCTGTTGCCCTCCACCTTCACCGGATAGCTGGCTACCTTGATGGACGCGTTCATGACGTTGGCACCGGTCGTGACGTCGTAGCGCCAGCCGTGCCAGGGACAGGTCACGATCGTGCCCTCGAGCTCGCCTTCGCCGAGGGGCCCGCCCCGGTGGAGGCAGGTATTGTCGATCGCGTAGAACGTGCCGTCGCAGTTGAAGAGGGCGATCGCCTTCCCCTGGGCCTCGATGATCTTCCCCTCGCCCGAGGCCAGCTCGGTGACGTCTGCAACCTTGGTGAATTCAGCCATGATCGGGTCTCCTCAGTCACGGGCGATCGAGGCTGGCCCCGCGCTCTCCCGAAGGAGCTCGCGGGCAATGATGAGCCGCTGGATCTCCGAGGTGCCCTCGTAGATCCGGGGCGCGCGCGCTTCGCGGTAGAGCCGCTCGATCGGCGATCCCCGGACGACACCCAGGCCGCCGTGGAGCTGGACGGCCTGATCGATCACGCGGTGCGCCATTTCCGTCGCGTAGAGCTTCGCCATCGACGATTCGAGAGTGACGCGGAGGGCGCCGGCGTCCTTGAGTCGGGCTGCCGAGTAGACCAGGAGCCGCGCCGCCCGCAGCTCGGTCGCCATGTCGGCGAGCTTGGCCTGGACGAGCTGGAACCGGGTCAGTGGCTGACCGAACTGCACCCGGGTGCGCGCGTAGGCCAGGGCCAGGTCGAGCGCGGCCCGGGCCAGCCCCACCGCCTGGGCGCCGACCGAGGCCCGGAACACGTCCAGCGTCCCCATCGCGATGCGCCAGCCCTCGTGCTCGGGCCCGAGGAGACTGGCGGCGGGAACGCGGCAGCCCTCGAAGCGGAGCTCGCCGATCACATGCGGCGCCAGCGTGTGCATCGGGGCCCCCGAGAGCCCCGGCGTCCCCTTCGGGACGAGGAACGCCGAGATGCCCCGGGTGCCCCGCTCCGCCGCCGTCTTGGCGAAGACGACGTAGAGGTCGGCGACCGGCGCGTTCGAGATGAAGCGCTTTTCGCCGGTGAGGCGCCAGCCGTCGCCGTCCCGCTCGGCCCGCGTGGCGAGTGCCGCCGCGTCCGACCCGGCCTCCGGCTCGGTGAGGGCGAAGGCGGGCACCTGCTCACCGCGGGCCAGCGGCGGCAGATAGGCCGCCTTCTGGGCCTCGGTCCCCGCCAGGAGGATGGGGTAGCTGCCGAGCCCCTGAATGGCGAACAGCTCCTCGGCGGGCGGACATGTCCGCGCGAGCGCCTCGCGGACGAGGCAGAGCGCCATCGCGCGGAATGGCCCCTCGAGGGAGCCGCCGAAGGCGGCAGGGATCAGGAGCGGAAATATCCCCTCCTTCCCCAGGGCGCGCGCCAGCTCCCAGTTCAGCTCGTCGCGCTCGCCCCAGGCGTCGGCGAGCGGCCGGAAGACCTCGGTGCCCGCGCGAGCCACGGAGGCCTCGAGCGCCTCCTCCTCGGGCGTCAGCTCGAGCTCCATCACCGTGTCCGCCGGCGGCGGCTCCGATTGCGCTCGATGGCACTCACGGGCGTCCGGGTGGTCCGGTCGGCCGTCCCCTGTTCGGGAGCATCGGAGGCGGGCGAGTAGCGGACGAACGTCACCTCTCCTCCCTCCACGGCGAAGAGGCCGAGCGGCCGGTCGACCGTCCCGTCCTCCCGGAGCCGGACGTATCCCCGGTAGACGGACGGGACGCTCCCCAGCGTCTCGAGGGTGTCCCGGAGCCGCGCGCCGCCCGGGATCCCTCGCCCCTGCTGCCGCGCCACCCGGATGCCCTCGGCCACGAAGGCCACCGCCTCGTACGCGTTGGCCGCATATCGCGAGGGCGCGGTCCCGAACTTCGCCGCGTACGCTTCGACGAAGCGCGTGCCGGCGTTCCCCTCGGGGACGAAGGCTTCGGTCACGAGGGTCGCGCCCTCGAGCGCGATGCCCGCGGCCAGGCGCGCCGCCCGGTCATCGTCGAGCACGAGCAGCGGGCCCACGTACCCCATCGCCCGTAAGCGCGCCGCCAGCTCGCCCAGCTCCGGCCCCTGGAAGCCGAGCACGACGGCCTCGGGGGCGACCCGCACGAGCTGGCGGAGCCGGGCCGCCACGTCGGGCGCGTCGAGCGAGAGGCTCTCGACGAAGGTGAGCGCCGCTCCCGCCTCTCGCCAGCGCGTCGAGAGCGTCGCCCGGACCGTCTTGCCGAACTCGTCGCCGGCGGCCAGCAGCGCGAGCCGGCGGAGCCCGTGCTCTCGGGCGTAGCGGACCAGCCCCTCGACCCGCTGCGCGATGGAGGGTCGGGTCTGGACGAGCACCCGGCTCGACGCGGGAGGCCGCGCCGTCGCCGGCCCCTGGTGGACGAGGAGAATGTTGCGGGCACTGGCCTGCGGTTGGACCGTGAGGGTCGGGGTCGTCGAGGCGGTGAAGACGACCGTGACCCGGGTCGCCGCCAGCCGGGTGAACGCGTCGGTCGCCTGCTTCACATTGAGCGGATCCACGTCCGCCACGTCGAGGGCGAGCGTCACCCCGGGCGAAGGCAGACCCTCCCGGTTGGCGCGTTGGGCCGCCATCGCCGCCTTCTGATCCTCGCCGGCCCGCGCGTTGATATCCTCGGCCGTCGGGATAGCCCGCCGCGGGCGGTTCAGCTGCTCGATCGCGAGCTCCATGCCCTGGCGCATGTCCTTTCCGTACGCGGCCGTGAGCCCGGACAGGGGCAGGAGCGCGCCGACGCGGACCGTGGGCGGGCTGGCCTCGGGCCGGGTGCTTCCCGTGCTCGGGCCGGTCCCCGAGCCACTCCCTTCCGACGGCGAGGCGCCCTGCGCGCGATCCTGGCCCGCGATCCCGAGAAGGACGAAGCTCATGACGGCGAGGGCGAAGGTCCGCATCCTTCCGGAATTGTACCGCACGCGGAGACAGGCGAGGCGCACGGAAACGCGACAGGCGCCAGCCCCGAGAGCTCCCTGTCGCGTCAACCGCGCACACCGGGGAGCCTAACCGCCGGGCTCGCGGCGGTCCGCTCCGAGCGGCGGCTTCGCCTCCGCAACTTTTCCCGGGCGAGGCCTCGGAGGGGGCCGTCGAGGCCCCCTCCGATTGAACTGGCGCCTGTCGATGACTCGCCGGGATCGGGCCGGCGTCAGCGTCCGGTCGGGCTCACCGGCCGCGGTGTCGCTTCGAGCATGGCCGCCTCCCGGCGGACCGCGGGCTCGCTCGAGACCGACATCCCGCCGTAACCCGACTCGAAGGCGTAGGCGGTCTCCGAGTGCTGCGAGACGTCGAGCCCGAGGAACTCGTCCTCCGCGGTCACCCGGAGCCCGACGAGGGCGTCGACGACCTTCAGGATCACGTAGGTTCCCAGGAACGCGAAGGCCCACGTGGCGGCCACCCCGAGAAGCTGGATCCCGAGCTGCTTCGGATTGCCGAAGAACAGCCCGTCGGCGCCGGCGTCGTTGATCATCTTGGTCGCGAACAACCCGGTGGCCAAGGCGCCCCAGGTGCCGCCGATCCCGTGCACCCCGACCACGTCGAGGCTGTCATCATACCCGAGGCGAGCCTTGAGGTTGCACGCGAGGAAGCAGAACACGCCCCCACCGATCCCGATCAGAATCGAGGAGACGGGGCCGACGAACCCGGAGGCCGGAGTGATCGCGACGAGCCCGGCCACGGCGCCCGAGGCGGCCCCCAGGACGGTCGGCTTCCCGCGCTGCAGCCACTCCGCCGCCATCCAGCCTAGCGCGGCTGCCGCCGCCGCGGTGTTGGTGGCCACGAACGCGCTGGTGGCCAGGCCGCCCGCCGCGAGCGCGCTGCCGGCGTTGAAGCCGAACCAGCCCACCCAGAGCATGGCCGCGCCCATCACGGTGAACGGGAGGTTGTGGGGCGGCATGGGCTCCCGGCCGTAGCCCTTCCGGTGTCCGATCAGGACGGCGGCGGCCAGCGCCGAGATCCCGGAGGAGATGTGCACGACGGTGCCCCCGGCGAAGTCGAGGGCGCCGAGCTCCCGAAGCCACCCGCCGGTGCCCCAGACCCAGTGGGCCAGCGGATCATAGATCAGCGTGGACCACAGGAGGATGAAGAGGAGGAACGCGCTGAAGCGCATCCGCTCCGCGAAGGCCCCCGTGATGAGCGCCGGGGTGATGATGGCGAACATGAGCTGGAACACCATGAAAGCCTGATGCGGGATGGTCGGCGCATAGTCGGGGTTCGGCGTCAGTCCGACCCCGTTGAGACCGATCCAGCGGAGACTGCCCACGAGGTGGCCGACGTCGGGGCCGAAGGCGAGGCTGTAGCCGAACAGGACCCACTGGACCGAGATGAGAGCCATCAGGATGAACGACTGCATCACCGTGGCCAGCACGTTCTTGCGGCGGACCATTCCACCGTAAAAGAAGGCCAGCCCGGGGGCGGTCATCATGAGAACCAGCGCCGAGGAGGTCAGCACCCAGGCGGTGTCGCCGGCGTCGATCTTCGGCGCCGCCGGGGCCGGGGCGGCGGGAGCAGCCGGCGCGGCGGGCGCCGCGGGCGTCGCCTGCTGCGCGATCGCGGCGCCGGCGACCAGCACGACCAACAAGACGGGAAGCACCAGCCGAAGGAGCGCCCAAGATCGTCGTGGGGTCACCCTCGACCCTCCTTTCATGCCCGAGCCATTAGAGAGCCGCCTCGTCGCGCTCGCCGGTCCGGATGCGGACCGCGGTCTCGACGGGCAGCACGAAGACCTTGCCGTCACCGATCGACCCGGTCCGGGCGGACGCGGTGATCGCGTCCACGACCTTTCCGACGAGCCCGTCGGGGACGACCAGCTCCACCTTGATCTTGGGGAGGAAGTCGATCGTGTACTCCGAGCCGCGGTAGAGCTCGGTGTGTCCCTTCTGGCGCCCGAACCCGCGCACCTCCGACACGGTCATCCCGATCACGCCCATGTCGGTCAAGGTGTCCTTGACCTCGTCGAGCTTGAAGGGCTTGATGATGGCCTCGATCTTCTTCATCGCTCCTCCTTCGGCAGGGGTTCGCAGTCGGCGGGGCTGCAACGACAGTGCCACGGGTCGCGCGGGGCTGGGGAGAGCCGGAACTCCGCGGCCCGCTTGATGGCGGGGGCCTCGGGGGGAGTCAGGACGGCCTCGGACCTGCCTCAACGATGGGCAGGTGCCCATGAAAGACGCAGACGGGACGGGGGAGAAGTGTTGCAGGGGCCGTCCCGGACCATTCCGGGAGGGCCCCTGCGCTCGGCGAGGCCGCGGGTCGGGACGCGGCCTCTACCGCTCGTGATCTCGGGTCAGTCAGCGCTCCTGGCCATCTCGTGTTCCTCGTCGAAGGAGAGAAGCACGAGATATGCCACCAGCCAAGTCCTGAAATGACGAGGGGTTACGAGTCACGGCCGGGCAGGAGGCGAGTGGTGGTGCCGAAGATTCGGCCAGCTCGGCCAGTTCGTCACCGGCGCGAGCCCCCCGGCTCGGCCACCGCGGCCCGACTCGTCGGCCGTGGCCGGGTCATGCGGATTGACAGCGGCGCGGGGCCGTGTCAACGTGCGGGGGGATCACCCATGGAGCGGGATCGGCTCGGCAATCCGCTGGCACCGGGGTTCCCCTATGCCCGCGGCCCGATCATCCGGAATACCGAGGATGACGTCCGGAAGCTTCGCCAGGCCTGGCGGTTGATCGAGGCCCGCGTCCGGAAGGACGGGGCCGAGGCCGTCTTCAACTTCACCGGCCTCGAGCGCGGCCTTCACGTGGACCCGAGCGAGTTCCCGTTCCTCGACGACGAGCTGGCCCCGGCGCTCTACGCGGAGCGGATCACGGCCCTCGCCCTCGAGCATCTCGGCGGGGAGCCCGGCCGCCACGACATCATGCTCTTCAACCGGCTCACGGCGGCTACGCTCGCGACCCACCTCGCCCTGGTGAAGCCCGGCGACACGGTGATCGGCGTGTCGGCGAGCTACAGCCATCCGACCGTGGTGCGGGCGGCGGCCCACGTCGGGGCCCGATTCGTCGACACGGTGGGGGCCGACGCCTTCGCAGCGGCCCTCGAGCGGGCCGAGCGCCCGGCCCTCGTCGTCCTCACGCGGCTCGCGGTGACCTACGAGGCGCTGCCCATCGGCGACCTGCGCCGGGTCGTCGCGCTCGCTCACGAGCGCGGCGCGCCGGTCTACGTGGACGACGCCGGCGGCGCGCGGGTCGGCCCGGCCGTGCTCGATCAGCCACGCATGCTGGAGCTGGGCGTGGACGTGGGCGCGACGGGACTCGACAAGTACGGCACGTCGGGGCCGCGGCTCGGGTTGCTGGCCGGCGAGACGGCGCGGGTGGCAGTGATCCGGGCCCGCGCGTTCGAGTTCGGGCTCGAGGCCCGGCCCATGCTCTATCCCGCCGTCCTGCGCTCGCTCGAGCAGTACAGCCCCGAGCGCGTCCGGCGGCTCGTCGAGTGCACGAAGGGTGTGGCAGCCGCGCTCCGGTCCCTCCTGGGCCGCCGGCTCCGCGAGACGCCGGTGACCGCGCAGCTCCACGGCGAGGACATCCTGGAGCTGGCGCTCGAGCGAGCCGGCCTGAGGACGTCGCCGCTCGTTCCCATCGAGGCGACGGCCGCCCTCGCCATGCTGCTCCTCCGGGACTACGGAGTCCTCACCGTGCACTTCGCCGGGATGCCACCGGGCATCTCCGCCATCCTCTTCAAGTTCGTGCCGCCGGACATCCTGGCTCGGTTCGGCGGGGCGACGGCGCTGGCCGCGGCGGTGGACGCCTCGCTCGGCCGCCTGGCCGATCTGGTCGGGTCGCCCGAGGCGATCCGCGCGCTCCTCTTCGGGGACCCCGCACCCTGACGGGTGAGCTCAGCCCCGCTGAGCCGTTCGGCGCCCCGATTTGCCGTGGGCCCGGCGGCGCCAGCGCTCGAGCGAGCGAACGCGCGGAAGCGAGGGATCCTCTCGTCCTCGGCGGCCAGGCCGGGCGGGCGGCAGAAGGACACGCTGGATGACCAGGCTGCCCCTCGAAGCCAGCAGGCAGACATAACCCACCGCCGTTCGTTCCGAGACGCCCAGCCGCTCCGCGAGTCCACGCGCCGATAGCGCCCCGGACTCGCGAAGACACGTCCGTACCTCTTCTTCGATTTCCTCGACCCAATCCGGGATCATCGCGGCCTCCGTCTCTGCGAAAGGCCACCGGCGCCACAGAGACGTGGCGCCGGTGACAGTGAGGCGCGACCTCGCCGTCGCGCCGGAGGCGAATCCAGGCAAGGTCCGTGCCGGAGGGATCGGCCGCGCCGCGCCCGGAGAATCGCCCGGCGACGCGGGCTTGGGAGGGGGCGCCACGCCCGGGCTCGTGGCCGTGTGCGACTTCCGACGGCAGCTGCCCAACAGGTGGGCACGCGGGGCAGCGGCGAATCTGGAGCCCGGACGCCGGCGTCCGGGCTCGGACACGCTGATGGGTCAGGCCGCGCCGCGCGGCTAGTGTCTGTCGGAGTAACCTGGCAGCTCGCTCCGAGCGCGCGCCGCGTCGCGCAGCGCTCCGCGCGGCGGCTATGCCGCCGCAACCGCCGGGGGGGCCTCGGGGGGTCTTCCGAGACCCCCCCGAAATGATCTAGTAGGCGGGGAGCTTTCCGCCCTTCCCCGACTTCTTGACGGCCGCCGCCTCCTCGCCGGCCTTGGCCGCCAGGAACCGGCTGTCGCTCGCCAGCGTCACGAACTGGTAGCCCTCGGCGATCATCCGCAGCGCGTAGGCCGAGGTGTTGTTGTGGATCCCAGCCGCCACGCCATGGCGCTTGCAGGCCTGCACGATCTTCTGCTGCGCCTCCACGACCGGCGGATCCGTCTGGTCCAGGCGCGGCTTGCAGCCCATCGCCAGGCTCAGGTCGGACGGGCCCACGTAGACCGCGTCGACGCCGGGGACGCTCAGGATCTCGTCCAGATTCGCGACCGCCTCGGCGGTCTCGATCATCGGCATGACCACGATCTCGTCGTTGGCGTGGTCTCCGTAGTCGGTGCCGGCATAGATCGAGGCCCGCACGGGCCCCCAGCTCCGGAAGCCGCGAGGCGGATACCGGCACGCCCGCACCAGGGCCTCGGCTTGCGCCCGCGTGTTGATCATGGGGCAGATCACCCCGTAGACGCCGGCGTCCAGGATCTTCATGAGGAGGGCGGGGTCGTTCCAGGGGACCCGCGCGAACGGGATCACGGGCGTGGTGGAGATCGCCTGGAGCATGGTCACCGCCGTCTGGTAATCCACCACGCCGTGCTGCATGTCGACGGTCAGGGAATCGAAGCCCTGGTGCGCCATCACTTCGGCCGAGAAGGCGCTCGGGATGGACAGCCAGCCGTTCACCACCACGTCCCCTCGAGCCCAGATCGACTTCACAGTGTTCTCGCGCACGGCGTCCTCCTTCGCGCTCGGTGGCTCGGACTCACGGGACCCGGCCGACGTGGATCGTGACCGTGCCGAGCCCGAGCCGCGTGATGCGGATGTCCCAGAGTCCCGCCTTCGTCATGAGTCGCGTCAATTCGGCCGGCGTCAGGAAGCGCTCGACCGACTGAGGCAGGTACGTGTAGGCCGCCCGATCGCGGCTCACCAGCGCTCCGAGCGCCGGGACGACGTGATGGAAATAGAGCCGGAAGACCTCGCGCCAGCCAGGCAGCGTGGGCTGCGTGATCTCGAGGGCGACGACCAGGCCGCCGGACACGGTCACCCGCCGCATCTCGACGAGGCCGGCCGCCAGATCGGCGAGGTTCCGCAGGAGGAACGCGGACGCCACGCAGCCGAAGGCGGCGTCGGGAAAGGGCAGGGCCAGCGCGTCCCCGGCCACCAGCCGCACGCGCGTCTCGTCGCGGGCGGCCAGCTTGCGCCGGGCGAGGCCGAGCATCCCCTCGACGAAATCCACGCCGACCACCGTCTCCACAGGCGTCTCCTCGAGGAAGGCGAGAGCCAGACCGGCCGTGCCCGTCGCCAGGTCGAGGACGAGGTCTCCCGCCGACGGGGCGGCCACCCGGGCGAGGACGCGGCGCCAGGCCTGGTCCCGTCCGGCGGTCATCAGCGTGTTCATCAGGTCGTAGCGCGGCGCGATGCGGGCGAACATCGCCCGCACGCGCGCGGCCTTGTCCGCCGGCGGCTTCTCGGCGGTCCCTAGAACCATAGTCCGGCGACCGCGGCCAGAAAGGTGATGACGCTGATGTAGCCGTTCACGTTGAAGAAGGCGACGTCGAGGCGCGAGAGGTCGTCGGCGGAGACGAGGGAGTGCTCGTAGACGAGCAGGCCGACCACGACGAGCCAGCCGATCCAGTAGGCGATGCCCAGCCCGAGCACTCCGCCGACCGCGGCCAGGGCCACCGCGGTGAGCGCGTGGCAGATGCGGGCCAGACGCAGCGCGACGGGGATACCGAACCGCGCGGGCACCGCGTGGAGGCGCTCGCGCCGGTCGAACTCCACGTCCTGGCAGGCGTAGAGGAGATCGAACCCGGCGATCCAGACGGTGACGGCGAGCCAGAGGAGCCAGGCCGGCAGCTCCATCGTCCCGCGCACGGCGATCCAGGCGCCCGCCGCCGCCGCCCCGTCGGTCGCGCCCAGGATCCAATGGGACGTCCAGGTGAAGAACTTCGTGTACGAGTAGCCGACCAGGAAGACCAGCGCCACCGGCGCCAGCACGAGGCAGAGCGGGTTGAGCTGCCAGGCGGCCACGAAGAAGACGGCCGCCGAGACGGCCGCCGCCATGCCGAGCGTGCGTGGCGTCAAGAGCCCGCGGGGGAGGTGGCGGCCGGCGGTCCGGGGGTTCCGGGCGTCGACGTGGCGGTCGATCAGGCGGTTCGCGGCCATCGCCGTGGTCCGCGCCGCGATCATCGCCACCGTGATCCAGAGGACGGCGTGCCAGCCCGGCCACCCGCGCGCGGCCAGCACCATGCCGAGATACGCGAAGGGCAGCGCGAAGACGGTGTGCTCGACCTTGATCGCTTCCAGGAAATACCGGAAGCGGCTTCCGTTCCCCTCGGATGGCATCGCCGTCATCCGAGCCCGTACTCGCGCCAGCGCTGGACGACGCGTTGCCGGACCTCCTCCGTCATCCGGATCTCCTCCGGCCAGGGCTGCTCGACCCGGTCCAGCGGCGGCCGCTTCTCGGTCGCGTCGATCCCGAGCTTTCCCCCGTACCGATGATGGAGCGCCGCGTGGTCGAGGTCGTCCATCGGGCCCTCGACGAGCACGAGGTCGCGCGACGGGTCGATGTTGTTGGTCACCCGCCAGGCCACCTCCGAAAGGTCGTGGACATCGACCCACTCGTCCACGACCACGATGGTCTTGGCGAGCATGAGGAGCCCGAGCCCCCAGAGCCCGTACATCACCTTGCGGGCCTGGCCGGGGTAGCGCTTCTTCACCGACACGATGACCAGGTTGTGGAAGACCCCCTCGGCCGGCATGTTCATGTCCACGATCTCGGGCAGCATCAGCCGGATCATCGGCAGGAACAGCCGCTCGGTCGCCTTGCCGAGCCAGTAGTCTTCCATCGGCGGGCGCCCCACGATGATCGTCGGGTAGATCGGGTCGCGCCGCCGCGTGACCGCCGTCAGGTGGAAGACCGGGTAGGGGTGCCCGAGCGAGTAGTAGCCCGTGTGGTCGCCGAACGGGCCCTCGGCGCGCGACTCGGCCGGGTCCACGTAGCCTTCCAGCACGATCTCGGCGTGCGCGGGGACCTCGAGATCGATGCTGGCGCAGCGGACCAGCTCCACGCCGTGGCCGCGGAGCCACCCGGCCAGCAGGAGCTCGTCGAGGCCGGGCGGGAGCGGCGCGGTGCCCGTATACATCGTCGCGGGGTCCGCTCCCAGGACGACGGCCACCGGGATCCGCTCACGCCCGACCCGGCGCGCCTGGCGCTCGTGCTCGGCGCCGCCCTTGTGAGTCTGCCAGTGCATGCCCAGGGTGCGCTCGTCGTAGACCTGGAGGCGGTAGGTCCCCACGTTCCGCAGCCCCGACACCGGGTCCCGGGTGATGACGAGCGGAAAGGTGATGTAGTACCCGGCGTCCTTGGGCCAGCACCAGAGCACCGGGATGTCGGCCAGCGACGGGTTCGCGGTCTCGACGATCTCCTGGCAGGGACCGCGCTTGACGAGCTTCGGTCCCGTCCGCGCCACCTCCAGGAGCTCGAGCCCCTTCCGGAGCTTCTCGAGGAGCGACCCCGGCATCTTGAGCTCGAGCAGCCGGGCGACCTTCTCCCCCAGCTCGTCCAGCCGCTCGACGCCGAGCGCCCACGCCGTGCGCTCGGCGGTGCCGAAGGCGTTGACGAGGAGCGGCATCGAGAACCCTTCGACCCGCTCGAACAGGAGCGCGTGGTTCCGGTCGGCCGGCCCCTTGACGATGCGATCGGCGATCTCGGTGATCTCGAGCTCGCGCCGGACGGGGACGGTGATCCGCCGGAGCTGGCCCCGCTTGTCGAGGAGCTCGAGGAACTCGCGGAGGTCCTGAAAGGCCACGCCGCGTCTCAGTCGCGATAGAGCAGGCGAACGAGGTAGCCGGCCACGATCGGGAGGAACAGAGTCGGCAGCACGCGCGCCAGGACGAAGCGGCTCCCCATGAAAGGCAGCTCCCACGCGATCACCCGCTGGAAGCCGAAGAGGGACCAGCTCGTCACGTACGTCACGAGGACGGAGAGCGGCGCCCCGGACTGGTAGAAGACGGCCACGATCGGGAAGCTCACCATCGGGCCCCCCGGGGTGAGGATTCCGGCCACGAAGGCGATGAAGATGCCGCGGTGCCCTGCCGTGCGGCCAAAGAAGCGCTCGATGAACTCGGCCGAGATGAGGACTTGCAGCATGCCGGTGAGCACCAGCGCCGCGATGAGCCGCGGCAGGATGGCCCAGAGCAGCCCCATGCTGGCCTTGAGCCCGATGAGCGGCGCCCCCGGGTCACGGAGGTAGGCGGCGATGGTGAGGGCGAGGGCCAGCGCGTAGATGATGAGGTCGGTCGCGTGCATGAATCGCGTGCCTCTCTGGGCGTGGAGGAGCCCGAGGCATTATACAGCGGGCACGCCGCCTTGACTGTCGCCCGGGCCGCCGCTAGAATGAGCCTGCGCTGGGAGATCGTCTAGCGGTAGGACGCGTGGCTCTGGACCACGTAGCGGGGGTTCGAATCCTCCTCTCCCAGCCATTTTTCTTCTCCGCCGGCGCCCCGCGCGACGGCTCCATCGTCTAGCCCGGTCTAGGACGCGGCCCTCTCAAGGCCGAAACACGGGTTCGAATCCCGTTGGAGCCACCATTCGACCTTCGTTGAGATTTTCACTCCCCGATTTGAGGACAATCGCGAAGCGTCCTCAAACCCGATTCACCGCGTCAGCATCCGCTGCGCCTGCGCCTCGTAGAAGGCAACGGCACGCTTGAGCTGCGGCGGCCGGATGCGCGTGTAGATCTGGGTCGTGTCGATCCGCGCGTGGCCGAGCAGCGCGCGGACTTCCTCGAGGTCATGCCGCTGCTCCAGCACCTCGACCGCCACGCCGTGCCGAAGCGCATGCGGCCGCAGCTCCGGGTAGCCGATGAGCCGTCCGTACGTCTTGCAGAGCCGCCAGATGTTCTTCCCGGCCATCGGCTGCCGCGTCCGGCCCACCCGCCGCCGGCCCCACGTCGACCAGAAGAGCGGCGTGTCGGGCGTGACCTTCTCGCACTCCGGGGTCAGGACGTGCTCGACATAGAGCTTCAGGACGGCCATCACCGCCGCGGGCAACGGGAGCGCTGCCTCGCGTGGCGGCCGATCGATCGGGACAGTCGGGTTCGCCACGAGGTGCCCACGCTTGACGAGCCAGCCGCAGAAGCTCGACAGCGTGGAGAGCCGGCACCGCAGGGTGTTGACGCCCAGGTCGCTGGCCGCCATCTCGTCCAGCCACGCCTGGATCGTCGGTGTCGTGAGGTCGGCCATCCGGGCGAGCCGACCGTCGCGAGCTTTGAGGAACGCGAGGAACTGCTCGATGTTCCACCGGTAGGCCTTCACGCCTCCTTCCGTGCGACCGCGCTGCTTGCGTTGATAGATGCAGAACTGCTCGACCAACTCGATGAGCTGCTGGGCCATGAACTCGGTCCTCCTCCCCGAGCCACGACCACGCTTTCGCCGGTCGGCAGTATGAGGAGGCACGACCCACCCGTCAAGCGCGCCGGCGGTAGGCCGGTCGAGGGCCGTTGTGCTGGCGCTGGCTGGCAGGCAGGACGGGAGGTTCATGGTGTGGTCGGCTTCTGCGCGCATGGTGTTCTGAGAGTGGGGGCACAGGCGCGAGGTAGAGCGGGCGATCCGGGCTCAGCTCGGTCGACGCGATTGCGGCCTGGCGTCGGCACGCCGTGGACACTTGCCAAACGATGGGTGAAAATCACCCATTCAATGGGTAGAATATACCCATGCTCCGGCGGCACGTCACCGAGACGGTCACGGCGGCTCTCCGGGACACCCCCGTGGTGCTTCTGGTCGGCCCGCGCCAGGCGGGGAAGTCCACGCTCGCCCAGACGCTCGTCCCACCGGACCGCTACGTCACCCTGGACGAGGCCACCACGCTGGCGGCGGCCCGGCGGGATCCGATGGGCTTCCTCGCGCCCTTCGACGAGCTGACCGTCGTCGACGAGGTGCAGCGGGCACCGGACCTGCTGCTCGCCGTCAAGGTCGCCGTCGATCGCCGGCGCCGGCCGGGCCGCTTCCTGCTCACGGGGTCGGCCAACGTGCTCGTCGTCCCCCGGGTCTCGGAGTCCCTCGCCGGGCGTATGGAGCTCCTCACCCTGTACCCGCTGTCCCAGGGGGAGATCGAGAGCCGGCGCGAGGGCTTCCTGGACGCGGCCTTCGCCGGTCGCCTCCCGAAGGCGCCGGGCCCCCCGGACCGCACCGAGATCGCGCGCCGGATCCTCCGCGGTGGCTTCCCGGACGCCTACGGCCGGCCCGAGGCCCGGCGCCGGCGGTGGTTCGCGTCGTACGTCACGGCCGTCCTCGAGCGGGACGTCCGAGAGCTGGCCCACATCGACAAGCTCACGGCGATGCCCGATCTGCTGACACTCCTGGCGTCACGGATTGCGAGCTTGCTGAACCTCGCCGACATCGGCCGGGGCATCGGGCTCCCGTATGCCACGCTCCAGCGCTACATGACCTTGCTTCAGACGACGTTCCTCGTCCGGCTGATGCCGGCCTGGGCCACGAATCTGGGGAGCCGGGTCACCAAGGCGCCGAAGGTGGCCTTCGTCGACACGGGGCTCGCGGCGGCGCTGCTCCAGCTGACCGAGGCGCGCCTGCTGGGCGAGCCGGTCCTGTGGGGCGGCCTGCTCGAGAACTTCGTCGGGCTCGAGCTGCTCAAGCAGGCGTCCTGGCATCCGGATCCCCCGCAGCTCTTTCACTTCCGGACGCCCAAGGGGGCCGAGGTGGATCTCGTCCTCGAGCGGGACGGCCACGTGGTCGGCGTCGAGGTGCGATCCGCCCAGACGGCGACCGCCGAGGACTTCAAGGGACTCAAGGCGCTGGCCGAGCTGGCCGGTCGCCGGTTCCATCGCGGCCTCGTGCTCTACCTCGGCCGCCAGGCGGCGGCCTTCGGTCCGAATCTCCAGGCGGTCCCGCTCACGGCGCTGTGGGAGTGGTAGGCGAGTGAGACGAATCGGTGACCTGTGGATCAAGTGCGCGCGGGCGCCCCAGTTCGTCCGCATGCCGCCGGGCTCGAGCGCGCACACCTTGACGCCGAAGGGGGCCACTTCCTGGGCCAGGGATTCGGTGAACCCACCCACCGCCCACTTGGCCGCGTGATAGGCCGTGCTGCCGGGGAGGGCCAGGCGCCCGCCTACTGACGAGATCTGAAGGATGCAGCCGCTTCGTTGCTTCCGCATGATCGGAAGCGCCGCCCGGGTCACGTAGACGATGCCATAGAAGTTGGTGTCGACCACCGCCTCGAAGCGCTCCGCGCTCAGCTGCTCGAACGCCGCCACGTCGCCGTAGCCGGCGTCGTTCACGACGACGCTGGAACGGGGATCAGCTCGACGACCGCCACAACCGAGGCGCTCGCCTTCGGGTTGCCGGCACGCGGCTGGACTGCCCGCGCCGCTGGCCTCGATGGCGCCTGGCGACGTCGAGCAAGTGGGCCAGTCGCTGCCTGGCGTTCGTCCAGGCCTTCGGTCCCCATTCCCGGAGTACTTGCTCTTGCGCCTGGGCCCAGAGTGGTCGCGCGACTTCGAGAAGCCGTCGCCCCTTGGCGGTGGGTCGCATGGCCTTGATGCGTCCGTCGGGGTGCGGAACCCGCTCGATCACGCCGTCCCGCTCGAGGCGGGTGAGGCTACGCGTCAGGGTCGTCTGGTCGATGGCGAGCCGGTCCTCGAGCTGCCTGAGGTTGGCCTCGCCGAGCCACGCCAGCGTCGCGAGGATACTGAACTGGGTCACCCGCAGGCCGCTCGGTCGCAGGGCGTCGTCGTACAGCTGGGTGACGGCCCGCGTGACCATGCGCAGGGCGCTGCAAACACAGGGGGACAGCCGTTCGGCATCCTGGCCGGTCGTCCGGATGGTCGCGCCTCGAGCCATGACGTCATGCTACCAGCCGCCGCCCTGACCGGCAAGGGGCTTGCATGTAGATGCATGCTCTGTGAATGCATATGCATACACTCTCGAATCCCCCCGGCCCGGGCCGGCATCTGAAGGGGCAGGAGGTAGCCCTGATGGATCGAAGGCGGAATGGCGCAGTGCCCGAAACCATCGACCTGACCGAGCAGACCTTCGACGAGGCGCTCGGCGCGAACCAGGGGCTGGTGATGGTGGACTTCTGGGCGGAGTGGTGCGGCCCCTGCCGGGCGATCGCGCCGCTCCTCGAGGAGCTGGCGGAGGCGCCGGACGGCCGGGTGACGCTGAGGAAGGTCAACGTCGACGAGAACCGCGGGATCGCGGCCCGATACGGCATCCGGTCGATCCCGACGATCCTGTTCTTCAGGAACGGCCAGGTCGTCGATCGGGTGGTCGGGGCCGCCCCCAAGGCCGTGCTCCAGGCCATCGTGACCGCGCGCGCCTGAGCCGCAGACCCCGCGGGTGGGGACCCCGGCTGTGATCGCTCCCGGGCGCCGTGCGCCAAGAGAGAGGATGAAGAACATGGGGAAGCTCGAGGGCACCGTGGCAATCGTCACCGGCGCGTCCAAGGGGATCGGCGCCGCTATCGGCAAGCAGCTGGCGGCCGAGGGCGCCGTGGTGGTCGTCAACTATGCCTCCAGCAGGGAAGGCGCCGACCGGGTGGTCGCCGAGATCGCGAGCAACCACGGAAGGGCCATTGCCGTTCAGGCCGACGTCTCGAGACCGGCGGAGATCCGCCGTCTCTTCGCTGAGACGAAGAAGGTCTTCGGCCGGCTCGACATTCTGGTCAACAACGCCGGCGTCTACGAGTTCGCCCCGCTCGAGGACGTCACCGAAGAGCACTTCCACAAGCTCTTCAACCTGAACGTGCTCGGCCTGATCCTCGCGTCGAAGGAAGCCGTGAGATATTTCGGCGCCGCGGGCGGCAGCATCATCAACATCAGCTCCATCGTCAGCACCATCCCGCCTCCGAACGCCGCGGTCTACAGCGCCACCAAGGCGGCCGTCGATGCCGTCACCAAGTCACTAGCCAAGGAGCTGGGCGCGCGCAACATTCGAGTGAACGCCATCAACCCCGGCATGGTGGAGACCGAAGGGGTCCAGGCGGCGGGCCTGGCCGCGAGCGACTTCCGCAAACAGCTCGAGGCGCAGACCCCGCTCGGCCGCATCGGCCAGACGCAGGACATTGCGCCGGCCGCCGTCTTCCTCGCCTCCCGAGATGCGGCGTGGATCACCGGCGAGACGCTCGTCATCGCCGGCGGCCTGCGCTGACGACGGCACCCCGTGGTGGCCATGAGTCGACGGAGGACGGTTCCATGACCACCGCCGCGTCAACGCCCGACCGCCACGTCCACTACGCCTGGGTCGTGGCGGGGGTGGTGTTCGTCACCATGCTGGGCGCGGCGGGCATCCGCTCCGCACCGGGCGTGCTCATGGTGCCGCTGGAGAAGGACCTCGGGTGGACGCGCGCCACGGTCTCGCTGGCCGTCTCGGTCAACCTCGTGCTGTTCGGCCTGATGGGACCGTTTGCCGCCGCCCTGGTGGACCGCTTCGGCGCCCGCCGGATCGTGCTGACGTCCCTCGCCCTGCTGGCGGTGGGCGTCTCACTGACGACCCGGATGACCAAGCCGTGGCAGCTGGTGCTGCTGTGGGGCGTGCTGGTGGGCACGGGCACGGGCATGATGGCCCTGGCCACGGCGGCGACGATCGTGAACCACTGGTTCACCGAGCGGCGGGGCCTGGTGATGGGCCTGCTCACCGCCAGCAATGCCACCGGGCAGCTCGTCTTCCTGCCCGTCATGGCCTACGTGGCGGAACATGCCGGATGGCGCGCCACGGTGGCCCTCGTGGCGGTGGGCGCCGCGCTCATGATTCCCGTCGTGTTCCTCTGGATGCGGAATCGGCCCGCGGACGTGGGCCTGCGGCCGTATGGCGAATCGGGGGCGGCTTCGATGGCGGCGTCCCCGGTCCGCCGGAATCCGGCCGTCACCACGCTGCGCGTGCTGGCCACGGGAATGCGGTCGGGAGACTTCTGGCTGCTGTTTGCCACGTTCTTCATCTGCGGGCTCAGCACCAACGGCTTGATCGGGACGCACTTGATCCCGGCCTGCATCGATGCCGGGATTCCGGAGGTGCACGCGGCGGGCCTGCTCGCGGCCATGGGAATATTCGATCTGGCCGGGACCACGCTCTCCGGTTGGCTGTCCGACCGGTGGAGCAACCGGCACCTCCTGTTCTGGTACTACGCGCTGCGCGGCCTGTCATTGATGTACCTGCCATTCGCCCTGGACCAGGTGTTCTTCTTCGGGCTGTCCATCTTCGCCGTCTTCTACGGCCTGGACTGGATCGCCACGGTGCCCCCGACCGTGCGACTGACCACGGACACCTTCGGGAAGGAGGACGGCGGGATCATGTTCGGCTGGATCGTGGCGGGGCACCAGATCGGGGCCGCCACCGCGGCGCTTGGCGCGGGCACGCTGCGCACGATGCTGGGCACCTACGAGCAGGCCTTCCTCATCGCTGGGGCCCTCTGCGTCCTGGCCGCCCTGCTGGCCCTACGCATCGGGGCCCGCGCCAAGCGGCACGAGCGGATGGCGGCGGCCACCGCGTGACGCGCCACCGAGCTTCCCCATGGCCATCGATGAGCGGCTGATCGGCGGGCGGGCCGTCGCGCCTGCCGTGAACGCGTCCGCCGCGCGCCCGGTCGCCGATCGCACCCGGCTGCTCCTCGAGGGCCCGATCGCCCCGACCTTGCTGCGCTTGGCCGCGCCCAACGTCGTCGTGATGGCCGTCCAGGCGGCGGTGAACGCGGGCGAAGCGTACTTCCTCGGCTGGCTGGGCGCCGACGCGCTGGCCGGCGTGTCCCTCGCCTTTCCGCTGATCATGCTGATGCAGACCATGTCGGCGGGCGGGATGGGTGGCGGCGTCAGCGCGGCGGTGGCCCGCGCGCTGGGCGCCGGCCGGCGAAGCGACGCCAGCGCGCTCGTCCTCCACGCGCTGGTGATT
>DASYQW010000211.1 GCA_036005065.1 Candidatus Methylomirabilota bacterium
TATCTGGGCGGCACCGGGAACGACTCGACGCGGGCCGTCACGGTGGACAGCTCCGGCAACGTCTACGTGACGGGCCGGAGCACGTCGACCGACTTCCCCATGGTCAACGCCATCTATCCGACCAACGCCGGGGGCGACGACGTCATCGTCCTGATGCTGACCCCCGCCGGCTCGGGCGCCTCCGACCTCGTGTGGTCGACGTATGTCGGCGGCACTGCCAACGACGACGGGGGCAAGAGCATCGCCGTGGACGCCAGCGGCGACGTCTATGTCACCGGGACCACCAGCTCCAGCGGCTTCCCGACCACGGCGGGGGCGTTCCAGACGGGCTACGGGGGCGGCGACGACGCCTTCGTGCTCAAGATCGGGGCCCCGCCCTCCGCGGACCTCGCCCTGACCAAGCTCGACAGCCCCGACCCCGTCACCGCCGGAAGCTCGCTGACCTACACGCTGACCGTGGCGAACAGTGGGCCCTCCGCGGCGACCGGGGTAACGCTCACCGATACCCTGCCACCCACCGTCACCTTCGTGTCCGCCACGCCAAGCCAGGGTAGCTGCAGCGGAACCACCACGGTGACCTGCTCACTCGGGAGCCTCGCCGCCGGCGCCACGGCCACCGTCACGATCGTCGTCACCCCCACGGCGGCGGGGACGATCAGCAACACGGCGACGGTGGCGGCCAACGAGACCGATCCCAATCCGGCCGACAACACCGCCACCGCGACCACGACGGTGTTGGCCGTGGCTGACCTCAGCCTGGCCAAGTCCGACTCGCCGGATCCCGTCACCGTGGGTGCCGCGCTGACCTACACGCTGACGGTCACGAACCTGGGTCCGGCCTCCGCAACCAGTGTGACCCTCACCGACGTCCTGCCGTCCACCGTCACCTTTGGCTCCGCCACGCCGAGCCAGGGGAGCTGTAGCGGGACCACCACGGTGACCTGCTCACTCGGGAGCCTCGCCGCGGGCGCCACGGCCACTGTCACGATCGTCGTCACGCCCACGGCAGCGGGGACGATCACCAATACCGCGACTGTAACGTCCGCCGAGTCCGACTCCAATTCGGCCAACAACACGGCGACGGCCACGACCACGGTCAGTAGTCCACCTCCTCCGCCGCCCCCGCCGCCTCCGCCGCCCCCGCCGCCTCCACCCCCTCCACCGCCGCCTGACGTCACGCTGTCGGTGGCCAAGACCGGGACCGGCGGCGGAAGGGTAACGAGCTCGCCGGCCGGGATCGACTGCGGCGGGACCTGCTCGGCGCGGTTCCGCCGGGACTCCACGGTGAACCTGATGGCGACCGCGGACGCCACCAGCCGGTTCGTGGAATGGCGCGGTGCCTGTGGCGGCGCCGGGGCGTGCATGGTGACCATGACCGGAGATAGGTCGGTCACCGCCGTCTTCGCGGCGGTGACCGTCGACCTGACCCTCGGAAAGGCGGGAGTGGGCCGCGGGACGGTGAGCACGCCGGATCTCGGGGAGTGCGGCGCGACGTGTCGCCGCCTCGTGTTCCGCCTGCGGATCGGCTCGTCGGTGCGGCTCACGGCCACGGCGGCCCCTGGCAGCCTCTTCGGGGAATGGCGCGGAGGCGGCTGCGGGGGGTCGGGGGACTGTACGCTCACCGTGCGGGAAGACACCGCCGTCGACGCGGTCTTCGGCCTTCAGACCGCGATTGCGACCGGGCCCGGGCCAGGGAGAGCGACGCACATCCGAGGATTCGATTCCGCCGGCCTGCCCTCCAAGACGGAGTTCTTGGCGTACGACCTGTCGTTCACCGGAGGAGTCTTCGTAGCGCGGGGCGATGTGGACGGAGACGGCCGGTTCGACATCATCACGGGCGCGGGCCCGGGCAGCCAGGGCCCACTGGTCCGAGCATTCCGTGACGACGGCACGGATCTCAGGGTGCAGTTCTTCGCCTATCGTCCGACATTCCGGGGCGGGGTGCGGGTGGCCGCCGGGAATGTGACCGGCAATGGGCCGGCGCAGATCATCACCGCCCCAGGGCCGGGCCACCCGCCGCAGGTGCGGGTCTTCGGCGTCAGGGGGAGGACTGCCGTGCCGCTGCTCAGCTTCCTGGCCGCGCCGGCGACGTTCACCCGAGGGTTGTTTGTAACGGCGGCCGATGTGGATGGCGACGGGCGGGTCGAGATCATCACGGGCCAGGATGCCGGAGGCGCGCCCGTCGTGCGGGTATGGAAAGTCGTGAGGACGACCGAGGAGCGGTGGACCGCCCGGGAGGTGGCGCGTTTCCTGGCCTTCGCCCAGGGCTTCCGGGGCGGGGTGCGGGTGGCGGCGGCGGACGTGGATGGGGACGGCCGTGCGGACATCGTGACCGGGGCGGGGCCGGGAGGCGACCCGCGGGTGCGGGTCTTCAAGGTGACCGGCGCGGCGGTGCGCCCGCTCCTGAGCTTCCTGCCCTATCCGTCGACGTTCACCGGCGGCGTCTTCGTGGCGGCAGGCCGGCTCGGCGCCGGCGGGGCTGCGATCATCGTGGGCCCCGGGCCTGAGTTCGGCCCGCACATTCGGGTCTTCAGCCCGGGGCTCCGGGAGCTGGCGAGCTTCTTCGCCTACGATCCGGCCTTCCGGGGCGAGGTTCATGTCGGGGCCGTGCCCTAGGGCTGTCGTCCGCGCGGCCGGGCTGCTCGGTGTCCTCGCGCTCGTCCAGGCGTGCGGGGGCAGCAGCAGTCAGAGTACCGGCCCCAGTGCGCCCTCGGAGATCGTGCTGACGCTGACCCGGGACGGCACCGCGGAAATCCCGGTGCCCTGCGTGGGGAGTACCCTGACGGCCACTCGCTCCGGGCAGCCGCCCCAGACCTTTCCGCTGCCACGCTCGGGCCAACTCACCGTCGTGATCTCGCCAGGGCCCCTCACCCTGACCGCGAGGCTCCCATGTGGCGGGCGCGTGTTCAGCGGTAGCACGAGCGTCGTGATCCAGGCCGGTCAAGTGGTGAACGCGACGATCCGCGTCAGCGTGGCCTTCACGCTGAGCGTGACCCGAACGGGCAGCGGCACCGTGGAGAGTTCGCCCGGCGGGATCAGCTGCGATCCGGCGTGTACCGCCTCCTTCCGCGTCGGGACGTCGGTCAGGCTGACGGCACGCCCGGCGCTAGGGTTCGCCTTCCAGGGGTGGGGCGGGCCCTGTAGCGGGCAGGGAGATTGCACGGTGACAGTGAACGGCGACGTCGCGGTCAGCGCGACGTTCACGCCCTCGGCCTTCACGCTACAGGTGCGCCCGGCCGGGACGGGCCGGGGGACGGTCACGAGCGTGCCGCCCGGGATCAACTGCGAGCCGACCTGCGCGGCGTCGTATGCGCCCGACACCGTGGTCACCTTGTTCCCCACCGCGGCCGCCAGATCCGCCTTTGCCGGCTGGAGCGGCGGTCCCTGCAGCGGCCGGGGGCCCTGCGTCGTGCGGATGACCGGCAATCTCGCGGTCACCGCCACCTTCAACCGGGCCTTTACGCTCACGGTGAACAAGGCGGGCCCCGGGAGCGGGACGGTGACCAGCTCGCCGCCAGGCATCAACTGCGGCCCGGCCTGCATCTCCTTCTCGGCGGAGTTCGAGGAGAACAGCCTCGTGACGCTGACGGCGACAGGAGCCAACTTCGGGGGCTGGAGCGGAGCCTGCAGCGGGACCGGCGCCTGCTCGGTGACGATGACCGGGGACCTCGCGGTCACCGCCACCTTCAACTGACCCCGATCCCTCGCCGTCGCGGCCGGGCCCGCGTCCGCCGTGCTAGAATCAGCGCATGCCACGCGCACGGGTCGCGGTCCTCCGGACGCGCCCGGAGACCGTCGTCCAGGACTACGGCCGCCTTCTCCGGCTGGCCGAGTACGACCGCGTCCTCCCCCGGGAGGGCGAAGTCCTCCTCAAGCTGAACCTCTCGTGGACGAAGTACTTCCCGGCCTGCTCGACCCAGCCCTGGCAGCTCGAAGGGGTGGTCCGGACCCTGCTCGAGGACGGCTACCACCGCGAACGCCTCCATCCGATCGAGAACAAGACGGTCGTCACCAATCCCCGGAAGGGCGCGGTCGCGAACCGCTGGCTGCCGATCCTCGAGCGCTACGGGCTCCCGTTCATCCCGCTCCCCGAGGTGGAGTGGACGACCTACCGCTTCCAGAGCCCGCTCCTCAAGCTCAACGACATCTTCCCGGAGGGGATCGAGATCCCCAAGATGTACGTCGGGGCGAGCGTGCTCCACATGCCGACCGTGAAAGTCCACGGACACTCGACGACGACGGGAGCGGTAAAGAATAGCTTCGGGGGCCTCCTGAAAGAGGTCCGCCACTACGCGCATGAGTTCATCCACGAGGTCCTCGTCGATCTGCTCTACATGCAGCGCGAGCTCCACCCGGGCGTCTTTGCCGTGATGGATGGGACCGTGGTCGGCGATGGCGCCGGCCCGCGGACGATGGTGCCGAGGGAGGGCAACCTGATCCTGGCCTCGGCCGACTCGGTGGCGATCGACGCCATCGCCGCGCGCCTCATGGGATTCGACCCGCTCGCGATCCCGTACCTCCGGATGGCTCACGAGCGCGGCCTCGGCGTGGCCGACCCCCGGGAGATCGAGCTCCTCGGTGACGACGTCGCCGACGTGAACTTCCGCTGCCAGACGTCGCGGAGCCTGGTGATCTGGGGCGACCAGCTCATCCGGCGGGGCCCCCTGCGCCCGCTCAAGCACCTCCTGCTCCACTCCCCCCTCGTCGTCTGGGCCCCGTTCGCCTCGAACGTCTACCACGACCTCCTCTGGTACCCCACCATCGGCCGGGGGCGCATCCGCGCCTTTGCCCGGACCGGCTGGGGCCGTCTCTTCGCCCGCTACTGAGCCCGCGGCCGCCAGTTGAGCGGCCGGCCGAGGTTTCGATAGAATCAAAGGCCATGGGCGAGCCGGTCCGCGTCCGCTTCGCGCCGAGCCCCACCGGGCACCTTCACGTGGGAGGCGCCCGGACGGCGCTCTTCAACTGGCTCTTCGCCCGCCACGCCCGCGGGGCCTTCCTCCTGCGGATCGAGGACACCGACCGCACGCGCTCCACCGACGAGTCGATCCGCCAGATCCTCGAGGCGATGACCTGGCTCGGTCTCGACTGGGATCCGGAGGGTCCGGAGGACGACGGAAGCTTTCGCGGGTACTTCCGCCAGACGGGCCGGCTCGACGTCTACCGCGCCCACGCCGAGCGCCTGCTCGGCGAGGGCCACGCCTACCGCTGCTACTGTCCCCCGGACGACCTGGACGCGCAGCGGCAGGCCGCCCGGGCCCGCGGGGAGACCTACCGCTACGACGGGCGCTGCCGGACGGCCGCCGACCGGCCCGGCGTCCCGGCCGCCCTCCGCCTCCGGATCCCCGACGAGGGCGTCACCGTCGTCCCCGACCTCATCCACGGCGAGGTGACCTTCGACCGCGCCACCCTGGACGACTGGATCCTCGTCCGCTCGGACGGCTCGCCGACCTACAATTTCTGCGTGGTCGTCGACGACGTGACGATGAAGATCACCCACGTCATCCGCGGCAACGATCACCTCTCGAATACTCCGAAGCAGATCCTGCTCTACGAGGCCCTCGGCTACCCCCGCCCCGTCTTCGCCCACATCCCGATGATCCTGGGCCCCGACCGGAGCCGCCTGTCGAAGCGCCACGGCGCGACCTCCGTCCTGGCCTTCCGCGAGGAGGGGTTCCTGCCGGAGGCGATGGTCAACTACCTGGCCCGCCTCGGGTGGGCTCACGGCGACCAGGAGATCTTCAGCCGCGAGGAGCTGATCCGGCTCTTCGACATCCGCCAGGTCGGGTCCGCCCCCGCGATCTTCGACCGGACGAAGCTCGAGTGGGTAAACAGCCAGTGGCTCCAGCGCCTGAAGGAGAGCCTGGCCCCCCGGCTGGCGCCCTTCGTGGAGCGCCTGGGTGTGCCGGCGCCGCCGGAGTCGTTGCTGGTGAGCATGGCCGTCCATCTCAGCACGCGGGCGACCACGCTGGCCGACCTCGCCCGGCAGGGCGAGTTCTACGTCAAGCGGCCGAGCGCCTACGATCCGGTGGCGGCCGGCAAGCTGTTGACGCCCGCTGCCCGGCCTCGCCTCGAGCGTCTCGTCCGGCGGCTCACGACGCTGGCGACCTGGGACGAGGCGAGCCTGGACGGCGCTTGCCGCCAGCTCGCCTCCGAGCTGGGAGTCAAGCTCGTGGATCTCGCCCAGCCGGCCCGTCTCGCCCTGACCGGGCGCACGGCGAGCCCTCCGCTGTTCTCCATCATGGACGCCCTCGGCCGCGACGAGACGCTGGCGCGCCTCCGGGCCGCGCTCACCCGCATCCCGGCGGCCACCCCGTGACGACGAAGCTCCTCATCGTCCTCCTCGGCGGCATGGCCCTGCTCCTCTACGGCATGCAGCTCACCGGCGAAGCGCTCCAGCGGGCGGCCGGTGCCCGGCTGCGGCAGATCCTGACCCATCTCACCTCGAACCGCGTGTCGGCCGCGCTCACCGGGGCCGGCGTCACCGCCCTCATCCAGTCGTCCACCGCCACCACGGTGATGCTGATCGGCTTCGTCCAGGCCGGGCTCCTCACCCTCCACCAGGCGATGGGGATCATCCTCGGCGCGGATGTCGGCACCACGTTGACCGTCCAGCTCATCGCCTTCCACATCTACGACTACGCCCCGCTCATGGTCGGCGTCGGCTTCGCCGTCCTCTTCTTCGCCCGGCGGCGGCTCTTCAAGGACCTCGGGCAGGCCCTCCTCGGGTTCGGCCTGATCTTCCTCGGCCTCAAGCTGATGATCGAGGGCATGGCGCCGCTCAAGGACAGTCCGCTCGTGGCCCAGGTCCTCCTCGCATTCGCCGAGAGCCCGATCCTCGGGATCGCGGCGGCCGCCGTCTTTGCCGCGGTCGTCGCCTCGTCGGCGGCGACCATCGGCCTGGCGATCGCGCTGGCCGCCCACGGGCTGGTGCCCCTGGCCGGCGCGGTCCCGCTCGTCCTCGGCGCCAACATCGGCACCTGCGCCACGGCGCTGGCGGCTTCCATGGGATCCACCACGGAGGCGAAGCGGGTCGCGGTCGCCCACATCGGCTTCAAGCTGCTCGGGGCGGCCGTGGTGCTGCCGTTCCTCGGACCGTTCGTGGACTTGGCGGCCGCGAGCGCGTCGGACCTGCCGCGCCAGATCGCCAACGCCCACACCTTCTTCAACGTCGGGATCTCCCTCCTGTTCCTGCCGTTTCAGCGCCTGGCCGCGCGCCTCATCGTGGCCGCCGTCCCGGACCGGCCCGAGGAGGAGGCGCGCTTCCGGACCCGGTACCTGGACGATCGGTTCGCCGACCAGCCGGGCCTGGCGATCGGCCAGGCCCAGCGGGAGGCCCTGCGGATGGCCGACATCGTGCAGGGGATGCTCCGCGACGCCGCCCCGGTGTTCCGCTCGGGCAGCCAGGAGCTCCTGGAGGACGTCGAGCGCCGCGACGACCAGGTGGACTACCTCGAGCGGGAGATCAAGCTCTATCTCACGCGCCTCGCCAAGCAGACGATGACCGAAGACCTCTCCCGGCGCGAGATCGCGCTCCTCGGCTTCATCGGCAACATGGAGAACATCGGGGACATCATCGACAAGAACCTGATGGAGCTGGCTCGCAAGAAGCTCTTCCAGGGCCGGCGCTTCTCCGAGCCCGGCGAGGCGGAGCTGATGGACTTCCACGCCCAGGTCTCCAAGAACCTCGAGCGCGCCATCGTGGCCTTCGCCTCCGGCGACCGGGCCCTGGCCCACGAGGTCCTCGAGCAGCGCGCGATCGTGCGGCAGCGCGAGCGCGACCTCCGGCAGTCGCACCTGGACCGCCTCCGGGCCGGCCTCGCCGAGTCGATGGAGACCTCGGAGATCCACCTCGACGTCCTGACCAACCTCAAGCGCATCAACTCCCACATCACCGCCGTCGTCTACCCCATCGTTGAGCAGTGAACGGTCCGGCTGGGCCGCGGCCCGGTTGACAACGTGCGACCGGGCTGGGGATAATGGGCCGAGCGTGCCGGGGGGCGGCCTCCACGGTCCGGCGCGGCCCCAAAGAGAGAGCGGAGCCTCACACCCCATGTCTCGCGATCGACTCCGGATCCTGTTCGTCGCCTCCGAGGTCGAGCCGTTCGCCAAGACCGGCGGACTGGCCGACGTCGCCGGCGCGCTGCCCAAGGCGCTCTCGGCCCTGGGGCACGACGTGCGCGTGATCATGCCCAAGTACGCGGGCGTGGAGCGCACGGCCGGGGCCCTCCGGACCGTCCTGCCGCGCCTCGAGGTGCCGCTGGGCACGCGGACGGTCGAGGGCAGCCTCCTGCAGGGACGCGCGGACAGCGCCGTTCCGGTCTACTTCCTGGGCCAGGACGCGTACTATGCCCGGCCGGCGCTCTACGGGACATCCGAAGGCGACTACCCGGACAACTGCGAGCGCTTCGTCTTCTTCTGCCGCGCCGTGCTGGCGGCGCTGCCCCAGCTCGACTGGCGGCCGCATCTCGTCCACGCCCACGACTGGCAGACGGGCCTCATCCCCGTCTACCTCGAGACCCTGTATCGCGACGACCCCGACTACCGCGACGTGGCGACCGTGTTCACGATCCACAATCTCGCCTACCAGGGACTCTTCTGGCACTATGACTTTCCGATGACCGGGCTCGGCTGGGATCTCTTCACGCCGGCGGGGATCGAGTTCTACGGCCGGATCAACTTCCTCAAGGGCGGCCTCGTCTTCTCCGACCTCCTCACGACGGTGAGTCCAACCTATGCCCGGGAGATCCAGACCCCCGAGTACGGCGAGGGACTCGACGGCGTGCTCCGCGAACGGAGCGCCGACCTCGTGGGCATCCTGAACGGAATCGACTACGAGCTCTGGAACCCGGCCACCGACGCCGATCTTCCGAAGCGGTACGGGCCGGACGACCTCGACGGGAAAGCCGCGTGCAAGGCCGCGCTCCGGCAAGAGATGGGCCTCGCCGATCCGGGCCGCCCGGCGCCGCTGGTCGGGGTCGTGAGCCGCCTGGCCGACCAGAAGGGGCTGGACCTGGTCGCCGCCGCGGTGCCGGCCATCGTCGCCGCCGGTGGCCAGTTCGTCCTCCTGGGCGCCGGCGACGAGCGGTACGAGCGCGCGTTTCCGGAGCTGGCCCAGGCGCACCCGGGGGCGGTCGCCGTGAAGATCGGGTTCAACATCGGGCTCGCGCGGCGCATCTACGCGGGCGCCGACTGCTTCCTCATGCCGTCCCGGTATGAGCCGTGTGGCCTCGGGCAGCTCATCTCGCTCCGATACGGCACCATCCCCATCGTGCGCCGGACCGGAGGCCTCGCGGACACCATCCAGGAATGGAGCGCGGAGGCCGGAACGGGCACCGGCTTCCTCTTCGACGACATGACGCCCGAGGCCTGCGGCGCGGCGGTGACCCGGGCGCTGGCGGCCTACGGGAATCCGACGGCCTGGCGCCGCCTCGTGCGGAACGCGATGGCCGAGGACGTCTCGTGGGAGGCGTCGGCCGAGAAGTACGTCAACTGCTACCGCAAGGCCGTGAAGAAAGCGCGGAGGCACGCATGAAAAAGGTCGAGGCGATCATCAAGCCGTTCAAGCTCGACGACGTCAAGGAGGCGCTGACGGAGCTGGGCGTCATCGGAATGACGGTGACCGAGGTGCGCGGCTTCGGGCGGCAGAAGGGGCACACCGAGCTGTACCGCGGCTCGGAGTACACCATCGACTTCCTGCCCAAGGTGAAGATCGAGGTGGTCGTGGCCGACCATCTGATGGAGAAGGTCGTCTCCACGATCGTGGCCGCCGCGAAGACCGGCTCCATCGGCGATGGCAAGGTGTTCGTCCTGCCCATCGACGAGTCGCTCCGCATCCGGACGGGCGAGACGGGAGAGTCCGCGGTCTGAGTCTAGCAGTGCGAGGCGCAGCCGAAGGCGAGGCGAGCCAGGCGAAGATCGCGCTGACGTCCGATTCCGAGTTGCTCTCGGCATCCCCGACGAGCGCCGCCGCCCGCCGGCGCCTCCGCCGGCTCGGCTTCACCGACCCCCGCCGCGCCCTCGTCAACCTGCACGCGCTGACCCCC
>DASYQW010000212.1 GCA_036005065.1 Candidatus Methylomirabilota bacterium
CGCACTCGATCTCGGCAGCCGTGATCGGCCGACCACAGGCGACGCAGGGGTGGCCCCGTCCATATCCCCACCACGTGGCCTGGCAGCCATCGCGAGTCAAGATCCCGGCCGCGAATCGCTCGATGATGGCGCTGAGGAGGAGCTCTTCCTGTGACAAGTTACGTGTCTTCCCCGCTCCGCGCCGTGCAAGTCCGATACCGCCACTCGGGACGAGCCGCGCCCGGGGGCGGGACTCGGGGGCGCCGGCCGGGGTCCCGGTCTGCCGCGATCCGAAACTCCCATCTCGGGCCCGAGTCGTGATAGGCTACCGTCCATGATTTCCGGCCTTTCCACCACGCGCCCTCGCCATCTCGCCGCCCGGCGCCACCGGGGGCCGACGCCCGCTCGCCCCTAGACATGGCCAGGGCGGCCGCGGGAGGGGGCCGCGCCGGCTCCCGGAGCTCGCTCCGCACGACGTTCCTCGCTGTCGCGCTGCTACCGACGCTTCTTTTCGTCGCGATCCTCGGCTACTTCGGCTACGCGCAGGTCAGCCGCGAGAAAGGGGGCGTTCAGCAGGAGGCCCTGTCGCAGGCGCGCGGGATCGCGAGCCAGGTCGAGGGCCACCTCGGCGCCCGGCTCGAGGGGCTCGCCATGGCGGCCGAGTCCGTCGCCGCCAACGCCGGTAACCCACCGGCCATCGAGGCCCAGGCCCGGCGGCTCCGGCAGAGCTTCCCCGACTTCGAGCAGGTTCTGGTCCTGGATCAGGTCGGCGCCGTCGTGGCCGCCGCCACGTCGACTCCGGAGGGCCGGCGGCCAGCCTTCGACCAGGAGTGGTTCAAGCGCGCCGCCACCTCGACGCAACCGCTGATCGGCGAGCCACGCCAGGTCGGTCCGGACATCGTCATCGGTCTCTACGCCCCGGCCCGGACGGCCGACGGTCAGCTCCGGGGCGTGATCGCGGCGGACCTCTCGCTCAAGCGTGTCCAGGACATCCTGGCCCGCGCCCGCCTCCGGACCGGGGCGGTGGCCGAGATCCTCAGCGACCGCGGCGTGGTGGTGGCTCGCCAGCCGGCGCTCTTCCTCATGCAGGACGTCCAGAGGCTGCCGGGCTACGGGGACGTAGTCAACCGCCAGGAGACGGTCGGCGAGCTCGTCTTCGAGGACGGCGAGCGGCGGCTGACCGGCGCCGCGCCGATCCGTCCTGTCGGCTGGACGCTGGCCGTCGGCATGCCGTCGGCCCAGGTCCTCGCCGAGGCGCAGGGCCTGCTCGCGCAGGTCCTGGGCGGAGCCCTGGCCGTCGCGATCCTGAGCCTGGCCCTGGCCCTCACGATCGCCCGGCGCACGTCGCGGGGCATGGAGCGGCTCCGGGCGGCCATGAACCGGCTCGAGGCCGGTGACATCCCCGCGACGGTCCCCGTCACGGTCGGCGGGGAGGTCGGATCGCTGACGGAAGGCTTCAACCGCGTCCTCGGCTGGCTCCGCAGCAAGCTCCACGAGTACGAAGCGCTGAGCCAGGTGGAGGAGGCGGCGGGCGCCGCCATCGGCGGCGGCGAGCGCGCGGCGGGGACGGCGCTTCCGGACCTTCTGCGCAAGGTCGTGGGAGGCATGGGCGCCGACGCGGGTGTCCTCCTCATCCAGGAGGATGGCGGACTCGTCACCAAGGCGGCGGTCGGCTTCGGCGGGGTCCCGACGGACGGCGTCAGCCTGCGTCGGGGCCAGGGCCTGGGCGGCGCCGTCGTCGGCGGACGCGAGGCCGTCGTGATAACCGACGTGGACTCGGACTACCGGGTGGAGGAGCCATACATCAAGGCGGCCGGCCTCAAGTCGGTCATCGGCGTCCCCATCGTGTCGGCGGACCGGGTGATCGGCGCGGTCGAGGTCGGCTACCGGAGCCCCCACAGCTTCACCGATGCCGAGGTCCAGCGTCTGGAGGCCATGGCCCGCCGCACCGCCCAGGCCTTCGAGCACGAGCGCGCCCTCGAGGACGTCCGGCGCAACACGGAGGGCCTCGAGGCCAAGCTGGCCGAGCAGATGGAGGCGCTGCAAAAGTCGGCCATGGAGCAGGCCGAGGCACGCCGGCAGGCCCAGGAGGCGCGCCGCCAGGCCCAGGAGCTCCAGCAGACGATCCGGATGCAGGTGCCGACCGTGAAGGAAGTCATCCGGGCCGATCCGGCGGCCGAGGAGGGCAAGCGCGTCCGGGCCGCGTTGCAGAAGACGGTGAGCGAGGAGCTACGGGTGCCGCTCACCGCCCTCCTCGACCTCCCGCGGTTCCTGGTCGACGGGGTCAACAAGCCGCTCGGCCACGAGGAGCAGCAGCAGCTCGAGATCCTCCACGCCCGCGGCCAGGAGATTCTCGAGCTGATCGACAACCTGGCCATCCTGTCCGGGATCAACGGCGGCCAGGTCAAGATCGCCAAGGCGTCCTTCAACCTGCCGGAGCTGATCCAGCGGGTCGCCCGGAGCCTCCAGCCGCGGGCGGCGGCCAAAGGCAACCGGATCGACACGGACATCAAGCCCGACGTCGGCCAGATCGTGTCCGATCCGAGACGCCTCGAGCAGACCCTGGGCAACATCGTGGCGACCTCGATCAAGTACACGGAGCTGGGGGAGATCCGCATCACGTCGTACCTGCGAGGCAGCGACGTCGTCATCGCGGTCGCCGATGACGGCGTCGGCTTCTCCCCGGAAGAGCAAGCCCGGATCTTCGAGCCGTTTCTCCAGATCGCGCCGCGGGGCGGCCGGAGCCTGCCGGGGACCGGCCTCCTGCTGACGGTGTGCCAGCGCCTGGCTCAGCTCCTGGGCGGCAAGCTCAAGGTCGAGAGCGAGCCGGACCGGGGGACCTGGTTCACGCTCACCCTGCCCGGCCAGTCGTGACGGCGGCCGGTCCGCTCGGTTGCCGAGTCGCATGACGCAGGTGCCGCGTCCGCGCGTCCTCATCGTGGACGACGACTCGGTCGTCCGCGAGACGATCCGCGACTCCGTCGAGCACCTGGGCTACGCGACGCGGGAGGCCGCGTCGGCGGAAGAGGCCCTGCAGCGGATCGCCCAGGAGCTGCCCGACCTGATCCTCCTCGACGTCCGCATGCCGGGGATCACCGGGATCGAGCTCTGCCGCCGCCTCAAGGCCGACCAGGCGACGCACCTCATCCCCATCGTCCTCCTCACCGCGCAGGGAGAGCTGGACACGCGGGTCGCCGGCCTCGAGGCGGGCGCCGACGACTACTTCACGAAGCCCGTCCATCTGCGCGAGCTGCGGGCACGCCTCCGCGCCCTCATCCGCCTCAAGCGCGTGGTGGAGGAGCTCGAGCAGGCGGAGAACATGATCACGACGCTCGCCTTGACCATCGAGGCGCGCGACACCTACACCGCGGGGCACTGCGTCCGGCTCGCGAACTTCGCGGTGGAGCTGGGGGAGCGGCTCGGGCTGCGGGAAGACGAGCTCGGTGCCCTCCGGCTGGGCGGCTTCCTGCACGACCTCGGGAAAATCCAGGTCCCCGACGGGGTGCTGTTGAAGCCCGGGGCGTTGACCCCCGACGAGTGGCGCCTGATCAAGGAACACCCGGCGGCCGGTGACCGGCTGGCGACCCCCATGCGCACGCTCGGGCTCGTGCGTCCCGTCATCCGCCACCACCACGAGCGGATGGACGGCCAGGGCTACCCGGACAAGCTGGCGGGGCAGGAGATTCCGTTCCTGGCTCGGATCATGGCGGTGGTCGACGTCTACGACGCCTTGCGGACGCGGCGCCCGTACAAGCCGCCCCTCGACGAAGCCGAGTCCCTCCGGCTCCTCCACGAGGGGGCGCGCACGGGGCAGCTCGATCCCGAGGTGGTCCGCGTCTTCGTCGAGCTGCGCACGCAGGCGGATCGGAACGCCTAAGAGCCGGAACCCGGAGGCCGGCGTGCCGGCCTGCATCTTCTGTCAGATCGTCGCCCGGCAGAGCCCGGCGGACATCGAGTACGAGGACGGAGAGGTCCTCGCGTTCCGTGACATCTATCCGAAGGCGCCCATCCACCTCCTGATCATTCCCAAGCAGCACATCGAGTCGGTGATGGCGCTCACGCCCGAGGCGGCCCCCCTCGTCGGCCGCCTCATCCTGGCGGCCCGCCGGATCGGGGAGCAGAAGGGGCTCGACCAGCGCGGCTATCGGCTGGCCATCCACTGCGGCCCCGAGGGCGGCCAGCTCGTCTACCACCTGCACGTCCACTTCATGGCGGGACGACGCGAGGAACGGAAAGTCGAGCGCCGCTGAGCCCGCGAGCTGAGCCCGCGAGTTGCCGTGGTCGGAGCCTTCTGCTAGGCTGGGCGCGGTGAGCCCCTCCACGGCGACCCCCCTTCGATCGACACGACCGACGCCGGAGCGCCTTCGCATCGACAATGGCCTGACGGTGATCGCCGAGGCCCACCCGGCCGCCGATGTCGCGGCCGTGCAGCTCTGGGTCCGGGTTGGCGCCCGGGACGAGGTCGGCCCGGAAGCCGGCTTCTCGCACTTCATCGAGCATCTCCTCTTCAAGGGGACCCCGACCCGGGGACCCGGGGTGATCGACGAGACGGTGTCCGGGCTCGGGGGCGAGATGAACGCGGCGACCTCGCACGACTTCACCTACTACCACGTCGTCCTGCCCGCCCGCCACCTCGGCACGGCCCTGGCGGTGGTGGCCGACGCCGCCATGCACGCCGTCCTCGATCCCGCCGAGCTCGAGCGGGAGCGCCTGGTCGTGCTGGAGGAGATCCGTCGCGCCGAGGACAGCCCGGGCGCCTACCTCTGGCGGCTCCTCACGCGGCACCACTTCCCGGACCATCCATACGGTCGCCCGGTGCTGGGAATGCCGGAGAGCATCGGGAGCGCGCGGCGGGACGACCTCGCCGCCTACTACCGGCGTCATTACGCGCCGAACAACGCCACGGTGGTGGTCGCCGGGCGTATCGACCACGGGCACGCGACCGATCAGGTTCGCGAGGCGTTCGCCGGGTGGACGCCGCGGCCGATTCCTGACGGCGGGAGCCGCCGGGCCGGCGACCTCTCGGCGGTCCGTCGTGTCGAGGAGCCCCGACCGCTTCAGCAGGCCTACCTCGGCGTCGCCTGGGCGGGGCCGACGGTCCCGGACCCGGACGTGTACGCCGTCGAGGTGCTCGCCGGGATCCTCGGTCGCGGCCGCGCCTCCCGCCTCAACCAGAGCCTCAAGGAAGAGCGCGGTCTGGTGTCGAGCGTCGGGGCGAGCTTCTACCCGCTGCGGGACAGCGGGATCGTCAGCGTGACCGCCCGGACGAGCGGGGACCGTCGGCACGCGGTGGAAGGCGCCCTCCTGGACGAGATCGAGCGACTGCGAACCGACCTGGTCAGCGACGCCGAGCTCGCCCGAGCCCTCACCGCTGTCGAGGCCGGCTACGCGTTCAGCCGCGAGACCGCCGAGGGCGTGGCGTACGCTTACGGACTGGCGGAGACGGTGTGGACCCTCGACTTCGAGCTGGGCTACCTGGACCAGGTGCGCCAGGTGACGCGCGAGCAGATCCGGGACGCGGCCCGGCGCTATCTGGTCGCGGACCGCTTCACGGCGGCGGTGCTCGCCCCGGAGACGACGGCGCCATGAGCGGCCGGGCGGGCGCGCGCTTTCTGGGCAGGCCCGGCCTGGCGACGCTGGACCCCGGCTCCGGGAAGGCCGCCAGCGCGACCCTGCGCGCGACGCTCCCCAACGGGATGACGGTCGTCGTCCGGGAGAGCGCGGGCGCTCCGGTCGTGGCCCTCACCCTGTTCGTCGGGGTCGGCTCACGCGACGAGACGGCCGAACGGAATGGTGTGACGGCCCTCCTGGGCCGGACGCTCCTCAAGGGGACGCGGACGCGCTCGGCGCTCGAAGTCGCCCAGGCGGCGGAGGACGCCGGCGGCGTACTCGAGAGCGCGACCGACCAGGAGTACTCCGAGCTGCGCGCCCGCGGGCTGGGCCGCCACTGGCCAGCGCTCCTCGCCCTGCTCCACGAGGTGGCCACCTCGCCGGGTCTGGCCGCCACCGAGGTCGAGCGGGAGCGCCAGGCTCTACTCGCCCAGATTCGCGGTCTCGACGACCAGCCCTTTCAGGTGGCGAACCGCCTCCTGAGCCGGGCGCTCTACGGAACCCATCCCTACGCGCTCTCCGCGGCGGGCGAACTGGCGAGCGTGACGAGGCTCGGTGGTGACGATCTCCGGGGGCACTTCGAGACCTTCTATACCCCCGACCGGATGGTCCTCGCCGTCTCGGGGCAGGTCGCGGGCGAGGCGGTCCTTCGTGAGGCCGCCGAGGCGTTCCGCGGCAGCGCTCGCGGGGCGACTGCGGGGGCGCTGCCCCCGCCCCCCGCGCGTCCCGTCACCCCCGGCGTCCGGGAGATCCGCTCGACGCAGCAGACCCACCTCCTCGTCGGGTTCCTCGCGCCGCCTCTCGGACACCCGGACTACGTGCCCTTGAAGGTGCTGACCGCGGTCCTGGGAAGCGGGATGTCGAGCCGGCTGTTTCGCGCCCTCCGCGACGAGGCCGGCCTGGCCTATGCCGTGGGCGCCTTCTACCCGACTCGCCGGGAGACGAGCCGCCTCGTCCTCCACATCGGAACGGCCCCGGCCCACGTGACGGAAGCCGAGGCCGGCCTCCAGCGCGAGGTCGCCCGGCTCCGGGAGGAGCCCGTGCCGGGGGAGGAGCTCGAGCGGGCCAAGACGTTCCTCACGGGGAGCTTCGCGCTCGATCTCCGAACCAACGCGCGGCAGACGTTCTATCGCGGCTTCTTCGAGCTGATGGGCGTGGGGCACGACTACCTCGCCCGCTACGCCGCGGAGATCGAGGCCGTCACGGCCGCCGATCTCGAGCGCGTCGCCCGGCGCTACCTCACGGAGTCGTCGACCGCCGTCGTCGGCCCCGACTAGGGAGTGACCATGCCCCGCGGCTTCCCCAGCCGCCCACGGTCGATGTTCCACTCCGAGCGCGGGCTTCGCCCGCGCCACCTTCTCCTGGGGGTGGGTCTGGGAGGGGGCCGTCGAGGCCCCCTCCCATGATCTAGGGCACGGCCCGGACCGGGGGGAGCCCACCGCGTGCTGCCTCTCAAGGACGACGTCCCGACCCGGTCGTTTCCCGCAGTCACCGTCGCCATCATCGCCGCCAACCTGCTCGTCTACCTCTACGAGCTGGCCCTGGCGCCGCCCTTCGCGCCCTCGCGCGTGGCCGCGGCCGCCGCCGAGCGCGCCTACGAGGCCTTCGTCTTCGAGTTCGGGCTCGTCCCCTGTCGCCTCGGCGGCGTCTGCCCCGCGCGCCTGGCCACGGCGCTGGCGGGCGCCCCGGATCCGTGGCTCACCGTCTTCACCTCCATGTTCGTGCACGGGGGGCTCTTCCACGTCGGCGGCAACATGCTCTACCTGTGGATCTTCGGCAACAACGTCGAGGACTCCATGGGCAAGGGGCGGTTCCTCGTCTTCTACCTGCTGTGCGGCGTGGCGGCGGCCGCCGCCCAGTACCTGAGCGACCCGCGGTCGGCCGTCCCCATGGTCGGGGCCAGCGGCGCGGTTTCCGGGACCCTGGGGGCCTACCTCATCCTCCACCCGAACGCGCGCGTCTGGACGCTCATCATCTTCGGCTTCTTCTGGCGGGTGGTGCCCATCCCGGCCCTGATCGTTCTCGGCTTCTGGATCGTCGTCCAGGTGCTGAACGGCATCATCACCTTCGGAGGCGGCGAGCCCGGAGGCGTCGCGTTCCTGGCCCACGTGGGCGGGTTCGTCGCGGGCATGGCCCTGATCCTGGTGTTCCGGCAGCGCCCCGACATCGCGTACCGTCGGTACTGAGGCGCCCGCCAGCGCTATAATCGCCGTGAGGCAGAGCCCGGAATGAAAGCCGTGCTGATGGCCGGGGGATTCGGGACCCGGCTCCGGCCGTTGACCGCCAACGTGCCGAAGCCGATGGTGCCCCTGGGCAACAAGCCCATCATGGAGCACACCGTGGAGCTCCTGAAGGCCCACGGCTTCGACGATCTCCTGGTGCTCCTCTACTTCCTCCCCGAGGCGATCACGCAGCACTTCGGCGACGGGAGCCGCTGGGGCGTCCGGATGCGGTACGTCACCCCGGCCGCCGACCTGGGCACGGCCGGGGCGGTGAGGTTCGCCACCGAGGCGCTCGAGGAGCCCGCCCTGGTCATCTCGGGGGACATCCTGACCGATTTCGACCTGGGGGCGGCCGTCGCCTTCCACCGGGGAGCCGGGGCCGAGGCGACCATGGTCCTGACCCGCGTCGAGAACCCGCTGGCCTACGGCATCGTGATCACCGACCCGCAGGGGCGGGTGACGCGCTTCCTCGAGAAGCCCACCTGGGGCGAGGTCTTCAGCGACACCATCAACACCGGGATCTATCTCCTGGAGCCGTCGGTCCTGGGCGCCATTCCGGGGGGCCGCGAGTACGACTTCGGAAAGGACCTCTTCCCGGCGCTCCTGCGGGCGGGGCGGGCCGTGGCCGGGCACGTCGCCGACGGCTACTGGCGCGACGTGGGAGATCTCGTGGAGTACCGGCTGGCCCATCTGGACCTCCTCCAGGGGCGGGTGCGCGTCACGCTGCCGGGCCGGCGCGTGGAGGGGCTCGACCGCGACGTCTGGCTCGACGAGGGGGCGCGCGTGGACTTCACCGCCCACCTGAGCGGGGCGGTGATCGTCGGTCGGAATGCGCGCGTGGAGCCGAATGCCCGGATCGCGAACTCGGTGATCGGCCCCGAGTGCTCGATCGGAGAGGGGGCCGTGCTCGACGGCTGCGTGCTGTGGGAAGGCGCCGAGGTCGGTCCCCGGGCGGTCCTCAAGGAGTGCGTGGTGGGGCGGCACGCCGTCATCCGGGCCTACGCGACCGTGCAGGAGGGCGCGATCATCAGCGACCAGTGCCGGATCGGAGCCGAGGCGGTCATCCGCGCCAACGTGAAGGTGTGGCCGTCGAAGGAGGTGGAGGACGGGGCGACCCTGGCCGTGAGCCTCGTCTGGGGCGAGCGCTGGACGCGCAACCTCTTCGGCCGCTACGGCATCACCGGTCTGGCCGGCCACGAGATCTCGCCCGAGTTCGCCTCCAAGGTCGGCGCGGCGCTGGGGGCGGCCCTCGGCCGCCACCGGACGGTCATCACCAGCCGCGACCACCACAAGGCGTCGCGGATGATCAACCGCGCGCTCATGGCGGGACTCATGTCCGTGGGGGTAGATGTCCAGGACCTGGGGGTCGCGCCGGTGCCGGTGGTGCGGTATCAGATCCCGGCCCTCGGGCTGGCCGGCGGGACCCACGTGCGGAAGTCGCCCTACGACCCCGAGCTGCTCGACGTCAAGGTCATCGATCATCGCGGGATGGATCTGGGCGCGGACCGCGAGAAATCGGTCGAGCGCATGTTCTTCCGGGAAGACTTCCAGCGGGCGCCGATGGCGGAGATCGGCACCCTGTCCTTCCCGCATCAGGGTACCGACCGGTACCGGGACGGCCTCCTCCGGTTCGTCGATCGCGAGGCCATCCGCCGCGCCCGCTTCCGGGTCGTCCTCGACTACGCCTTCGGGCCGGCCTCGGCGATCTTCCCCTCGGTGCTCGGCGAGCTGGGAGTCGACGTCATCTCGCTCAACGCCTACCTCGACGAGACGCGGATCTCCAAGACGGCCGAGGAGTTCCGGCGCTCGCAAGAGCAGCTCTCCAACATCGTCCGCACCCTCGGCGCCGACCTCGGCCTGCTGCTCGACACCGGGGCCGAGAAGCTCTTCCTGGTCGACGACAAGGGCGACATCGTCTCCGGCGACTTCGCGCTGGCGCTGGTGGCGCTGCTCGTCATGCAGACCTCGGAACGGGGAACCATCGCCGTTCCCGTGACGGCCTCGCGGGTCCTGGAACAGCTCACCGCGGCCCACGGCTTCACGCTCGCCCACACCCGGGCCAGCCCTCGCGCGCTCATGGAGCAGGCCGCCCAGCGCGGCATCGTCTTCGTCGGCGAGGAGCGCGGCGGCTTCATCTTCCCCGGCTTCCAGCCGGCCTTCGACGCCATGCTGGCCACCGTGAAAATCCTGGAGATGATGGCGCGGCTCGAGGTGCGCCTGCACCCGCTCGGCCGCTCCGTGCCGCCGAGCCACCTCGTGCGCGACCACGTCCCGTGCCCCCACGAGCGGAAGGGGGCGATCATGCGCCGCCTGCTGGAGGCGACCCGCGACGAGACGATCGAGCTCGTCGACGGCGTGCGCGTCCGCATGGGGGACGACTGGGTCGCCGCCATCCCGGATCCCGACCGCGCGCTGTTTCACGTCATCGCCGAGGCCGGGACCCGGGCGCGGGCTCAGGAGCTGGCCGATCGGTACAAGAACCTGATCGCGAGCTGGCGCAATGAGCGACGGTAGCCCCGCCGGCAGCGAACCGAACGCGCGACCCCCAGGTGGGGGGGTCCAGGGGGGGAGTGGGTGGGACTCCCCCCCTGGGAGAATGAGCGACGGTAGCCCCGCCGGCGGCGAACCGAACGCGCGACCCCCGCTCACCCCGATCCGCTTCGGCACCTCCGGCTGGCGGGCCCGAATCGCCGGGGACTTCACGTTCGCCAACGTGCGCCGGCTGACGGCCGCCATCGCCGAGCACCTCGTCGAGTCGGGGGAGGCCGGCCGCGGCGTGGTCGTCGGCTACGACACGCGCTTTCTCTCCGAGGACTTCGCCGCCACCGCGGCCGGCACCCTGGCCGCCTACGGCGTCCGCAGCCTCCTGTCCGTGCGGGATGTGCCGACTCCGGTCGTGGCCCATGCCGTTCGGGAGCGGGCGGCGGCCGCCGGGATCACCATCACGGCCAGCCACAACCCCGCTCCCGACAACGGGATCAAGCTCACCGGTCCCACCGGCGCGCCGGCGCTTCCCGAGGTGACGAAGGCGATCGAGGCCCGGGTCGCCCGCCTCAGCCACGGAAAGGCCATCAGCCTCGACGAGGCGCGCACGCGCGGCCTGACCCAGGACGCCGACTTCGCCCCCGCCTACCTGGCCCACTGCCGCAAGATGGTGGACCTCGACGTCCTCGGGCGGGCCCGCCTGCGCCTCGTGGTCGACGTGATGCACGGGCCGGCCCGCGGCTACCTCGACCACCTCCTCCGCGAGGCCGGGGCCGACGTCACGCTGCTGCACGGCGAGCGGGACGTCACCTTCGGCGGCCACCCGCCGGAACCGGCCGAGGAGCACCTCGGCCCCCTGATCGCGGCCGTCCGCGAGCAGGGCGCCCATCTCGGGTTGGCGACGGACGGCGACGCGGATCGGTTCGGGATCGTGGACCGGGACGGCGCCGTGATCCCACCGAACCCCATCCTCGCCCTGGTGCTGCGCCACCTCCTGCGCCACCGGAAGTGGCGGGGCGGCGTCGCGCGGAGCGTGGCCACCACGCACCTCCTGGACGCCCTGGCCGCCGCCTACGGCTGCCCGCTCCACGAGACGCCGGTCGGCTTCAAGTACGTGGGCGAGCTGATCACCCAGGGCGCGGCGATCTTCGGCGGGGAGGAGTCCGGGGGAATGAGCCTGAAGGACCATCCCCCGGAGAAGGACGGCATCCTGGCCGGGCTCCTGGTCGCCGAGCTCACGGCGGTCGAGGGCGTCTCGCTCGGCGCGCTCCTGGAGCGGCTCTACGGGGAGGTCGGGCGGCTCCTGTCGATCCGGATCAACGTCCCGCTGTCGGAAGCCGTGCGGCGCGCCCTCCCGGAACGCATCGCCACGCCGCCCCCGAGCCTGGGCGGGGCCCGCGTGCTCCGGGTCCAGACGACCGATGGGCTCAAGCTCTTCTTCGACGGAGGCGGGTGGGTCCTCGTGCGTCCGTCCGGGACCGAGCCCGTCGCGCGCCTCTACGTCGAGGCGCCGGATGACGCGACCCTTGGCCGCCTCCGCGACGCCGCGCTCGGCTACTTCTTCCGGTAGCCGCGACCGGCGGCGCCTGGATCAGCTCCTGGTGGAGCGGGGCCACGCCGAGAGTCGCGCCGAGGCGGCCCGCCTCATCCTCGCCGGGCGCGTCCGGAGCGCGGGCCAGCGCCTCGACAAGCCGGGACGGCTGGTCCGGGTCGACCTCCCGCTCGACCTGGAGGCGGCGGCCCCGTACGTCGGGCGGGGAGGCGAGAAGCTGGCCGCCGCCCTCGACGCCTTCGGCGTCTCGCCGGCGGGTCGCGTGTGCCTGGACGTCGGGGCATCGACCGGAGGATTCACGGACTGCCTGCTCACGCGTTGCGCCCGGCACGTCTACGCGGTCGACGTCGGGCACGGCCAGCTCCACCCGCGCCTTCGCGCCGACGCGCGGGTCACAGTCCTGGAAGGCGTGAACGCCCGCCACCTCGCGCCGTCCCGATTCGCCGAGCTCCCGAGTCTGGCGACCGTCGACGTCTCCTTCATCTCGCTGGACAAGGTGCTGCCGGCCGTCACCGACTGTCTGGGGACGGAGCGTCCCCGGGACATCGTGGCGCTCGTGAAGCCCCAGTTCGAGGTCGGGCGGGGCCGGGTCGGGAAGGGGGGCGTCGTGCGGGACCGCGAGCGGCACCGGGAGGTGCTCCTCCGGCTCGGGGCCTTCGCGGCGGCCCGCGGCCTCGCGCCCCGGGCGGTGGTCGCCTCCGCGCTCCGCGGCGCCAAGGGCAACCGCGAGTTCTTCCTCCACCTCCAGCCGGGCGAGGCGGCCCTGCCGGCGCCCTTCGACGCCCTCGTGGCGGCGGCGGTCGACGCGTGACGCGCATCGGCATCATCGCGCGGGGAGACCGCCCCGACGCGCGCAGCGTCGTCCGGGAGCTCGTCCAGTGGCTCCAGGCGCGCGGGTGCCGGGTGGTCGGCGACCGCGAGACGGCCGGGCTGCTCCCCGAAGGCACGACGGCCGTCGACCGGGCCGCGCTGCCGGCCGAGGTGGATCTGATCGTGGTCCTCGGCGGGGACGGCACGCTGCTCTCGGTGGCCCGGCTGGTTGACGGCCTCGACGTTCCGATCCTCGGGGTCAACCTCGGGGGCCTCGGCTTCCTCACGGCGACGACGCTCGAGGCGCTCTTTCCGACCCTCGATGCGGTGCTGCGGGGCGACTACACGGCCGAGGACCGGATGGTCCTGGCCGCCACGCACAGCCGCGGCGGCGAGGCGCTGGCCGATTACCTCGCGCTGAACGACGTCGTCATCGCCAAGGGGGCCCTGGGCCGCCTGGTCGACCTCGAGGTGTCCGTCGACGGCCAGATGGTGACCGCCTACCGCGCCGACGGGCTGATCATCGCCACCCCGACGGGCTCGACGGCTTACAATCTCTCGGCGGCGGGGCCCATCCTGTTCCCAACCATGGACGCCATCGTCCTCACGCCGATCTGCTCCCACGCCCTGACGAACCGCCCGATCGTCCTTCCGGGCACGGTGGAGCTCGAGGTGGGCCTCTTGACCGATACGCCGGATGTCGCGCTCTCGCTCGATGGGCAGGCGGGGCTCGCGCTGACCGCCAAGGACGTCATTCGCGTCCGGCGCGCCGGTGCCCGGATCCGTCTCATTCGGGACCCGCAGAAAACCTACTTTCAGGTGCTACGGACCAAGCTAAAATGGGGCGAACGTTGAGGGCGTGACGCCGTGCTCAAAGAGCTGCGCATCCGGAACCTGGCGATCATCGACGCGGTCACCATTCCGTTCAGTCCCGGCCTCAACATCCTCACGGGCGAAACGGGCGCCGGCAAGTCCATCATGATCGACGCCCTGACCCTCCTCCTCGGCGAGCGGGCCCAGCCCACCGAGACCATCCGGACCGGCGCCGAGTCCGCGACCATCGAGGCGGTGTTCACGCTGCCCCGGAAGAGTCCCGTTCCGGCGCTCCTCGACGCGCATGGGTTCGCGCTCGACGAGGGACAGCTCGTCGTGCGCCGCGAGCTGGTCCGGGGCGGGCGAGGCCGCGCCTTCCTGAACGACTCGAATGCGACCCTGTCGGTCCTCGAGAAGCTCGGGGAAGCGCTGGTCGAGGTCCATGGCCAGCACGAGTCGCAGGCGCTCCTGCGCCCGAGCCGGCATCTGGACCTGATCGACGCCTTCGGGGGACTCGGCATCCTGCGCGAGAAGCTCCGGCAGCGGTACGAGGAGTGGCAGACGGTCGCCGCCGAGCTGGCCGATCTGACGGCGGCCGCCCGGGACAAGGCCTCACGGCTCGAGCTCTATCAGACGCAGATCGCCGAAATCGAGGCCGCACGCCTCCAGCCGGGCGAGGAGGAGACCCTGCGGGAGGAGCGGAAGCGCCTGCAGAACGCCGAGCGCCTCGCCGAGGGGGCGACCGCCGCCTACACGCACCTCTACGATGACCCCGGCGCCGCCGCGGCGCGGCTCGGTCAGGCCACGGCGGCGCTTCGCGAGCTGGCCAAGGTCGACCCGTCCCTGGCGGCCACCGTCCAGGCCCTGGACGTCTCGGCCGTCCAGCTCGATGAGGCGGTCCGGGCGCTTCGGAGCTACCGGGACACCATCGTGTTCGATCCGCCGCGACTCGACGAGATCGAGCGGCGGCTCGACGAGGTCGGGCGGCTCCGGCGGAAGTACGGCGACACCGTCGAGGTCGTGCTGGCCGCGCGCGATCAGATGGCCGCCGAGCTCGACAAGCTGACGCACGGGGACGAGCAGAGCCGTCAGCTCGGCGAGCGGCTGGAAAAGCTCCGGACCGAGCTCGGCACGCGGGCGGCCGACCTGTCGGCCCGCCGCGGCCAGGCCGCCGCCCAGCTCGAGAACCTGGTCACCGCCGAGCTGACCGAGCTCGACATCGACAAGCCGGTATTCAAGGTGCGGTTCAGCCGGGAGCCGGCCGGAGAGGGCGAGATCGCCGTCGGCCCTGAGGGCTGGCGGCTGCAAGCCCGCGGCGTGGATCAGGCGGAGTTCCTCTTCTCCCCGAACCCGGGCGAGGAGCCCAAGCCCCTTGCCCGGATCGTCTCCGGGGGAGAGCTCTCGCGGACGATGCTCGCGCTCAAGGTCATCCTGGCGGCCTCCGACGCCGTCCCGGTCCTGATCTTCGACGAGGTGGACGCGGGGATCGGCGGCAAGACGGCCGACATCGTCGGGCGGAAGCTCCGCCAGGTCGCCCGTACCCGGCAGGTGCTGTGTATCACCCATCTTCCCCAGATCGCCTGTTATGCGGATCACCACCTGCTGGCCGAGAAGCGGGTCGAGGAGGACCGGACCGTCACCACCGTGACCGTGCTCGGCAAAGAAGAGCGCGTTCGCGAGGTGGCCCGCATGCTGGGTGGTGAGTCGGTGACGGAGACGAGCCTCCAGCACGCCGTGGAGCTGATCGGCCAGGCCCGCCCGCGCTGAGCCGGCCCTGCCCCGCCACGCCCGTCCCGGTCGGAGGGTAGCCTTCCAAGCCCGCATTTCTTCGACGGTCCTCGTGGGTTACCCCGACGCATTTTTCTTGACACCCCAAAAACCCCGCTCGTATAATCGCGCCGGTTTTGGCCAATGTTCACCTGTTGCAGAGGGAGGGTAGGGAAGGATGGGCAAGACGGGTAGGGTGAAGTGGTTCAGCGACGCGAAGGGGTACGGGTTCATCGAGCAGGAAGACGGGGAGGACGTCTTCGTTCATTACTCGTCGATCCAGGGTGAGGGCTTCAAGACCCTCTCGGAAGGGCAGAAGGTCGAGTTCGACGTCACCCAGGGCCCCAAGGGTCTCCAGGCGACGCGGGTCGTGAAGCTCTAGGGCTTCACCCTCCGCCCTTTGCCCCCGACCTGGTAACGGGTCGGGGGCGTTTTCTTTTTCGGAGGGGGGCGATGCCCCCTTCCGAGGCCTCCCCCCGGGGGTGCGCGGGCGAAGCCCGGGCGCGAAGCGCTCCGGTCCGAGCTGACGGACGGGCCGTCGTGACAGGACTCAGGCCCGTCGGCGATGTTAGAATGAGGCCGGGATGATCGAGTTCGTCCTGCGCCAGATCTTCGGCTCCAAGCACGACCGGGACGTCAAGCGGCTCCGGCCCCTCGTGGCGGCCGTCAACGCGCTCGAGCCCGAGCTCACCGGCCTCACCGACGCCGAGCTCCGCCAGCGGGCCGACCGCCACCGCGAGGAGCTCCGGGATGAAGGCCGCGAGCTGGAGGACTGCATCCCCGAGGTCTTCGCCCTCGTCCGGGAGGCCGGCCGGCGCCGGCTCGGGATGCGCCACTTCGACGTGCAGCTCATGGGGGGCGCCGTCCTCCATCAGGGCACGATCGCGGAGATGGCGACCGGCGAAGGGAAGACCCTGGTCGCCACGCTCCCGGCGGTGCTCAACGGGCTGACCGGGCGCGGCGTCCACATCGTGACGGTGAACGATTACCTGGCGCGCCGCGACGCCCAGTGGATGGGGCCGCTCTATCACCTCCTGGGTCTCTCGGTCGGCGTGATCCAGCACGAGGCCTCGTTCCTCTACGATCCGAACTCCCCGTCGAACGACGCTCGCTTCGCCAATCTCCGCCCGTGCTCCCGGCGCGAGGCCTACCAGGCCGACATCACCTACGGCACCAACAACGAGTTCGGCTTCGACTACCTCCGCGACAACATGCGCTTCGCGCTCGAGGAGCTGGTCCAGCGCGAGCTCCACTACGCGATCGTCGACGAGGTGGACTCCATCCTCATCGACGAGGCGCGGACGCCTCTCATCATCTCGGGGCCGGCCGATGAGTCGACCGACCTCTACTACAAGATCGACCGGATCATCCCGCGGCTCAGCCGGGCGGCGACGATCACCGAGGGCAAGCTCCACGAGATCGAGGAAGTGCGGAGCGGCGACTACATCGTCGACGAGAAGGCCAAGACGGTCAGCCTGACCGAGACCGGCGTGGCCCGGTGCGAGCAGCTCCTGGGGATCCAGAACCTCTACGATCCCACGCACATCGACACCCTCCACCACGTCAACCAGGGACTCCGGGCCCACTCGCTGTTCAAGCGCGACGTCGATTACATGGTCAAGGACGGCCAGGTGATCATCGTCGACGAGTTCACCGGCCGGCTCATGCCCGGCCGGCGCTGGTCGGACGGCCTCCACCAGGCCATCGAGGCCAAGGAAGGCGTGCGGATCGAGCGGGAGAACCAGACCCTCGCCACCATCACGTTCCAGAACCTCTTCCGGATGTACGAGAAGCTGGCCGGCATGACCGGGACCGCCGATACCGAGGCGGCCGAGTTCGCCAAGATCTACAAGCTCGACGTGGTGGTCGTCCCCACCAACCGAACCCTGATCCGGACGAACCACCCCGACGTCGTGTACAAGACCGAGCGCGAGAAGTTCGACGCGGTGGTCGGCGAGATCAAGGACCTCTACGAGAGAGGCCGGCCGGTCCTGATCGGGACCGTCTCCATCGAGAAGTCCGAGCGCCTCTCGAAGCTCCTCAAGAAGCAGGGCATCTCCCACCAGGTGCTGAACGCCAAGTACCACGAGAAGGAAGCGGAGATCGTGGCCCAGGCCGGCCGGTTCGGCGGCGTCACCATCGCCACCAACATGGCCGGCCGGGGGACGGACATCCTGCTGGGCGGGAACCCCGACTTCCTGGCCAAGGAGCTCCTCCGCAAGCGCGGGCTCGACCCGCTCAGCGCCGCGGAGGCCGAGCGCCAGGCGGCCTTGGTCGAGGCCAAGGGCGTGACCGACGAGGAGCACCGCCAGGTGGTCGAGCTGGGCGGCCTCCACATCCTGGCGACCGAGCGGCACGAGTCGCGGCGCATCGACAACCAGCTCCGGGGCCGGGCCGGCCGGCAGGGCGACCCGGGGTCCTCCCGCTTCTACCTCTCGCTGGAGGACGACCTCCTCCGGATCTTCGGCTCCCAGCGGATCCAGAAGATCATGGACAAGCTCGGCATGGAGGAAGGCGAGCCGATCGAGCATCGGCTCGTCACCCGGGCGATCGCGACCGCTCAGAAGCGGGTCGAGAACCACCACTTCGAGATCCGCAAGCATCTCCTCGAGTACGACGACGTCATGAACAAGCAGCGCGAGGTCATCTACGGGATGCGTCGCGAGATCCTGGCGGGCGAGAGCCAGGAGGAGACGATCCGCGAGTGGCTCGAGGAGCTGCTCGACGGTATCGTCGACACCTACGCGGCCGCCGACGCCCACCCGGAGGACTGGGACCTGGCCGGACTGGCCGAGGCCATGAACCGGCAGTTCGACGTGAAGCTCCCGGCGGCGGTCCAGACCCGCGAGGCGATGTCGCGCGAAGCGACCCGGGAAGCCCTGTGGGAGGCCGTCCAGGCGCGCTACACGGCCCGGGAGCAGGAGGTCGGGGTCGAGGTGGTGCGGCAGCTGGAGCGCTGGGTCATGCTCCAGATCATCGACGTGCAGTGGAAGGACCACCTGCTCTCGATGGACCACCTGAAAGAGGGCATCGGCCTCCGGGGCTACGGCCAGCGCGACCCGCTCACCGAGTACAAGCGCGAGGCGTTCGACCTCTTCGAGGAGATGGTCGGCCGCGTCAAGACCATGGTCGTCGAGTGGCTGTTCAAGATCCAGGTGGCCCGCGAGGTCCAGGACGCGCCGCGGCCCGCCACGCCACGCCCGGCCAGCCCGGGGCGCGCGGTGGCCCTCTCCCACGGGCCGGCCGAGCGCCGCCCCGAAACGGCGCGCTCCGGCCAGAAGGTCGGGCGGAACGAGGCCTGCCCCTGCGGATCCGGCAAGAAGTACAAGAAGTGCTGCCTGGCCAAGAACGGGTGACGGCCACGGCCGACGGGAGCGAGACCGCCGAACCCGCGCCGCCTGACCTGCCCGGCCCCCTCGATCCGACCCGGACGACTCCCCCCGGCACCGACCTGCCGGAGACGCATCGTGCCGGCACGGCACTTCCTGTGGACCTGCCCGCCGTGGCCGAGCGGCGGGTCCCGCGGCTCCTGGACCTGGTGGCGGCGGGCGGGCTCTACGCCGGGCTCCTGCTCGGGCTCGTGACACTGGTCGACCCCGACCTCCTGGCCCGCGCCGAGGCCGAGCCGCGGACCTTCCTCCTGGTGCAGGCGCTCGACGACGGCATCCTCACCGGCATCGCCCTGCTGTTCGGGCTCTGGCGTTTCCCCGGGTCCTGGGAAGCCCTCGGCTTCCGCGCCGTCCGCCGTCGCTGGTGGGTGATCGGGGCCGCCAGCGGGGTCGGCGCGGCAGCCCTGGCCTGGGCCGTGACGGCCGCGCTCGATCTCGGCGGCTGGCCACCTCCCGGCCACCCGGTCGACACGATCCTCGAGCGGGTGCGGACCCCCGGCGACCTCCTGATGGTCCTGCTGGCCGTCACGGTGCCCGTCGCGATCGGCGAGGAGGTCTTCTTCCGTGGCTACGCGTACCGGCTCCTCCGGGGCCGCTTCGGAGTCTACGCCGGGATCGGCGCGACGGCCTTCCTGTTCGCGCTGGTCCACGGGCTCGAGCCGAACGCGTGGGGCCCGATCCTCCCCGTCGGCCTCGTCTTCGGCGTGCTCGTCGAGCGGAGCGGGTCGCTCGCACCCGCCATCGTCGGCCATGCCGCCGTCAACGCGCTCGCCGTCCTCGTCGGCTAGGTTCGTCGGGGGGTCTCGGAAGACCCCCCGATGCCCCCCCGTCGTGGCGGCGGCGAAGCCGCCGCTCGGAGCACTCTTCGATGCACCACGCGCTCGGTGGCCGCCGCCGGGATACTCCGACAGGCTCCTGGTTCCTTCGGTGGGGGGTGTCCGCAGCCCCCTCCGGATACCTAGATCTAGGGCCCCCTGGGGCGGATGGGGGCGACCCCTTGTATTTTTTTCTTGGCGGGACCCATGGCCTGTGTTACTAAGATTTCAGGGGTATGCGCCTTCAAGGGCTCACGCTGTTCGGCTTCAAGTCGTTCGCCGATCGAACCGACGTCAAGATTCTCCCCGGCATCACCGCCATCGTCGGCCCCAACGGCTGCGGCAAGACCAACATCGCGGACGCGCTCC
>DASYQW010000213.1 GCA_036005065.1 Candidatus Methylomirabilota bacterium
CGGATCTCGCGGTCGTAGCCCAGGCGATAGCAGGTGAGTGACCAGCGAGCGAGCTTCACCGCCGCCCCTCGGGACAGTAGGCCGGTCCCCCTCCGGTGTCAAGGGGACCGCCGGGCGCCGACTACCGGGGCCGATGCCTCCGGTAGAGCCCCCCGCCAGCGCGTAGAGGGCCTGATCCGCCTTCGCCCCGCTGATGTTGGTCAGCAAGACCAGGCCGAGGTCGTGCTTCGGCTGTCACGGACGCAGGTGGGGATCGAGGAGGTCGCGGAGGCCGTCGCCGAGCAGGTTGGCGCCGAGCACGACGAGGGAGATGGCGAAGCCCGGCACGGTGGCGAGCCACCAGGCGTTGGAGAGATAGTCGCGGCCCTCGGCCAGCATCAGGCCCCAGGACGGCTGGGGCGGCTGGACACCCATCCCCAGGAAGCTGAGCCCGGACTCGAGCAGGACCATCGTCGCGAACTGGCTCGAGCCGATGACCAGGATCGGGGCCAGCGTGTTGGGCAGGATGTGGTGGACGATGATCCGCAGGTCGCTGGCGCCCAGGGTGCGGGCGGCCTCGACGTACTCGAGCTGGCGGATCGTCAGGACGTTGGCCCGCACGGTGCGCGCGTAGAGGACCCAGCCGCTGAGCGCCAGGACGCCCACCAGAGCCAGCGGGCTCGTCCCGACCACCGCGACGATGGCGATGGCCAGCATGATGACGGGGAAGGCGAGCTGGACGTCGGCCACTCGCATGACGAAATCGTCGACCCGTCCCCCGAAGCAGCCGGCGGCGAGCCCCACCACCACGCCGGCCCCGGCCGCGAGGACGACGGCGCTGGCGGCGAGCGCCAGCGAGATCCGCCCGCCGTAGAGCACCCGGGCGAGGATGTCGCGCCCGAGGTTGTCGGCGCCCAGCACGTAGGCGGAGGTGCCGCCCAGCGCCCACGGCGGCTGGAGCCGCTTGCCGAAGCTCGGCTTGATCGGATTGCTGGGCGTGAGCCAGGGCGCGCCGATGCTGGCCAGGACCACGACGAGCAGGATCAGCCCGCCCACCAGGGTGAGCGGACTCCGCCGGCCCAGACGGAGAACCCCGCCGCCGGCGGGCACCGCGCGGACGGGAACCAGCGGGCGGGTCTCGGCGTCGGTGGAGACGGGCACGCCGATCACGGCGGCCTCAGGTGTACCGGATCCGGGGGTCGAGGACGGTGTAGAGCACGTCGACCAGCAAGTTGATGAGGACGAACACCGTGGCCGAGAGGATGAGGATCGTCTGGACGACCGGGAAATCCCGGAAGAAGATGGCGTCCACCACGAGCTTCCCCATGCCGGGCCACGCGAAGACGGATTCGGTGATGACGGCTCCGCCCAGCAAGGTGCCGATCTGCAGCCCGATCACCGTCAGCACCGGGATCGTCGCGTTCTTGAGCGCATGTCGCAGGACGACGATCCGCTCGGTCAGCCCCTTGGCCCGGCCGGTCCGGATGTAGTCCCGGCTCAGGATCTCCAGCATGCTCGAGCGCGTCAGCCGCGCCACCAGCGCCGTCGGGAACGCGGCCAGCGTGATGCTGGGCAGGACGAGGTACCGCCAGCCCTGGAAGCCCGAGGTGGGCAGCCAGCGCAGCGTCACGCCGAAGAGCAAGATGAGCATGATCCCGAGCCAGAAGTTGGGCAGGGACTGACCCAGCACCGCCAGCGCGGTCCCGGCGTAGTCGTAGCCCGTTCCCTGGCGGACCGCCGCCACGATTCCGATCGACACCCCGAAGGCGACCGTCAGCAACATGGCGGCCAGCGTGAGCTGGAGGGTCGCCGGCAGGCGCTCCACGACCACCTGGAGCGCCGGCGAACGGTACTGGAAGGACTGGCCGAAATCGCCGCGGAACACGCTTCGCAGGAAGATGCCGTACTGGACGTAGAGCGGCTGGCGGAGCCCGAGCTGGCGGTTGAGCTCCTCGACCGCCGACTGGGGGGCGCCTTCCGGCAGGAGCATCTTGGCCGGGTCGCCGGGGATGACCCGGAGGATGACGAAGACCAGGACAGAGACGCCGGCCAGCGTGACGGCGGACTGCCAAAGCCGCCGGACCAGATACGACCGCATCGACGCCCCTTACTCTCCCTCTCCGAGCGGCACAGAGAAGGTCAGCAGAGCACTACGAGGCTGTCGGAGTACCCTTGCGCTGCGGATCGACCAATCACTGACGGTTGGTGGTCCGCTCCGAGCGGCGGCTATGCCGCCGCGCCCACCCACCCAACCCGAGAGGGGGGGAATCGGGGGAGTCTTCCGAGACCCCCCCGAAGAACTAGGCGAGGCTCGTGTCACTCAGCAGGATGTAGTAATCGCGCCGGGCCTCGAAGTTCCGGAGCTTGTCGCTGACGGCGTAGATGGCCACGCTGTAGTACGGCCAGATCTCGGGCTCTTCCTCCCACAGGATGCGCTGGAGCTCCTCGTACTTCTGCTGGCGCACCTTCGGGTCGGGGACACGGCCCTCGGCGATGAGCTGCTCGACGCGGGGGTTGTTGTAGCGCGTGAGCTTCTCGGCGCCGGCTCGGGTGAACCACTGGCCCAGGAACCAGTCGGGGTCGTGGGGAAGGTGCGCCCAGCCCGAGTAGAAGATGTCGTAGGTGCCGGCCGTCCGGTGCTCGCGCGCGGTGGCGATCTCCAGGTTCTTGATGTTGACCTTGATGCCGACGTCGCTCAGCATCGCGGCCACCGCCTGGGCGATCTCGAGCTGCTTGGGATAGAGGTCCTTCATGAGGACCCAGTCGACCGACACGTCCCGGAGGCCTGCCTGCCGGAGGATCGAGCGCGCCTTCTGCGGATCGTAGGGCTTCTGGCCGAGGTTGGCGTGGCCGATGAGCCCGGGCGGGATGGGCGAGACCACCGGACGGCCGTAGCCGAGGAGGAAGTCCTTGATGATCACGTTGCGGTCGATGCCGAGGGAGATCGCCTGCCGTACGCGAACGTCCTTCACCGGTTCCTTGGCGAGCTGGAAGTGCCAGCGCTGCGTCTCGATGGCGGGCACGTCGAGGACCCGCACCCCCGGGCTCCCCTTGAGGGTCTGCACGAGGTCGGGCGGCACGCGGTCGATCACGTGGAGCTCGCCGGCCCGGAGGGCGGCCGTCCGCGTCGAGAGCTCCGGGATGAAGCGGAAGGTGACCTTCTCGACTTTGGGGAGGCCGGGCTTCCAGTAGCTCGGGTTGGCCGCCATGACGACGTGGTCGCCATGGGTCCAGCTGGCGAAGCGGAAGGGGCCGGTCCCGATCGGCTTCTGGAAGAAGGCGTCCTCCTGGCTGGCCGCGCTCGGCGGCAGCATGCCGAGCATGGTCAGATGCGCCGCCAGCGAGCCGAACGGCCGCTTGGTCGTCACGTTGACCGCGTAGTCGCCGTCCTTCTCCACCGTCTCGATGTCCTGGTAGACGAACGACTTGATAAGCTTGCTGTTGTCCCGGACCCGCTTGAGCGAGTAGACGACGCTGTCGGCGTTGAAGGGGCTCCCATCGTGGAAGCTCACGCCCTTGCGGAGCGTGAAGCGCCAGGTCGTGTTGTTGACGACGCGCCACGATTCGGCCAGAGCCGGCACGAACTTGGAGTCGTTGGTCACGTCGACGAGGGGATCGTAGATGTGCCGGAGGACCGAGGTCGCCGAGATGGAGTAGTGGTTGGCCGGATCGAGGGTGAGCGCCCGCTCGGAGACCCCGGCGATGATCTCGCCGCGACGTCCCTGAGCTTGGGCCATGGTCGGCAGGCCCGTTGCGGCCGCGCCGAGCAACACTCCGCCACCGACCAGGAACTGCCGCCGGGACAGCCGCGCGGATTCGCTCGCATGCTGGCGCATCGTCGCACTCCTCTGTGGCTAGAAGGGAAGGTCGGGCTCAGTCTCGATGTATGCCATCCAGCCCTCTGCTGTCAAGCGCCGTGAGTCAGGGGTAATGGCCGGTTACCGAGTCGGGGCCCTGCCTTGACAGATCAGACAAAACCATTCAGGCTTGGGGGCCAATCACTTGGTATCCTATCTGCTGAGGGCCAAGCCGTGCGAAAACGCAGAATCAAGGGGCCAGACGGGTCGGAGGTGGAGGCGACGGAACTCTCGTTCCAGAACGTCCGCGAATATTGGAATGAGTACTTGCTCGACGACGGAACGATCCTAAAGCTCAAGCCGATCGCGACCGAGGTGTTTCGACTTGAGGAGCAGTACGACCCGGATGGCAACCCGATCTACATTCTGCGGTCGAAAAACATTCTTGTGGTGAATGCGCCAGATCATGTGAAACGCCCACAGACCGAGGAGGGGGGCGGAGCATGAGCAATGATCCTGCGCTTGTCATCGATCAGAACACACGAGCTACCTCGGTTGGGTCTCGGGAAGAGCGGGGTTTCAGGTCCCGGGCGGACACAGTCGAAGAGATCCGTCTGCCCGAGGATATCCTCGAGCGCTACATCTCGGTCGCGTTGCGGCAAGCCGTCCCCCGGCAGCTAGAGTCCGGTGAGTGGTACGCTGACCTTCCTGGTTTTCAAGGGGTGTGGGCTGGCGCGAGTTCTCCGAAGGATTGCTTGGATAGTCTGGCAGAGGTGTTGCGAGAGTGGGTGATGTTGAAGATGCTGGACAGGGATCCTGACCTTCCCACCGTCGACCAGATTGATCTGAGGGTTCTGTACCAGCACTGACCGCCCCAGAGTGAATGGGGCTCCCCAGACAGACGACCCGGCAAGAGCTCGTCCGGAAGTTCCGAGCTCTCGGGTGGATTGGGCCGATTTCCGGCGGTAAACACGCCTTCATGAAGAACGGCCCGCGCAAGGTGCATATTCCCAATCCGCACGGTGCAGAAACCATCCATGGCTCCCTCCTCAAGGAGATTCTGCGGCAAGCCGAGATCGAGGAGGACGACTGGAGCCGAGCGTGACGCGAGCGACTTGCGCGACGTCTCTGGCTCAGGAGCCGACGTCCAGGGTGTGGGTCACCTGGTCGTTGAGGGGGCGGCTGATCCGCACGGCGACGACCCAGCGGCCGGCCATCTCGAGCTCGAGCGTGCCCTGGTAGGTTCCGGGCTGAGGGCCCGGGGCGGCGGTGACGGGGCGGACCCGGTGAAGCAGGGGCATGGACGGCATCTCGGCCGCGAGGGTCACCGTGGCGCCTTCCACGGCGCGCCCCGTGTGGCGGTCGGTGAGCCGGACGCGGCAGCGCTGGCGCAGGGGCGTCGCTTCGGGCGCGCAGGCGACCTCGACCGCCACCGCCGCCGGGGGTGGGGGCGAGCAGCCCAGGCCCACCGCGCCGAGCAGCAGCAGGAGCGGCCTCATCGCGCCGTTCCGAGATAGGCCGCCCGGACCCGGGCGTCCGACCGCAGTCCGGACGGCGAGCCGTCGAAGATCTTCTCCCCGAGGTGGAGCACGACCACCCGGGGGCACAGGCGCGTCACGACGGCGAGCCTGTGCTCGACGAGCACGAGGATGCGGCCGGGCGTCGCCGCGTGCTCGACCAGCGCGACCATCGCGTCGGTCTCGGGGGGCGTGAGCCCGCCGAACGGCTCGTCGAGGAGGAGCAGCCGCGGCTCCCCGGCCAGGGCTCGCGCCAGCTCGAGCCGGCGGCGCTCGGCCGGTGTCAATGCCCCGGCCAGCTCATCCCGGCGGGCCCAGAGCCCGACCAATCCGAGCCATCGTCCCGCGTCGAGGGGGCGGCCCGCGCGGACGTTCTCCTCGACCGTCATTCGCGTGAACACCCGGGGCGTCTGGAACAGCCGAGCCACGCCGGCCCGGGCCACGGCGTCGGCCGGCCGCCCGCTGAGCGGCGTGTCCCCGAGCATGACGCGGCCGGCTGCCGCCCGCACGAACCCGCCGATGGCGTCGAACAGCGTGGTCTTGCCGGCGCCGTTGGGGCCGAGAAGCCCGACCCGCTCGCCGGGGGCGGCGCCGAGCGTCACGTCGCGGAGGGCCGCCGTGCGGTCGAAGCTCACCGAGAGGCCTTCGACGGCAAGCGTCACCGGCGCCCTCCGAGAGCCCACCGCGTCAGGCGGTGGACCGTGACCTCGTCGAGCAGGCCGCGTGGACGGATGACCAGGAGGACCATCACCAGTCCGCCGAAGAGGATCATCCGGTAGCTCTCGAGAACACGGAAGGACTCGAGAAGCCCGATGTCCACCGCGACGCCGATCGGCGGGCCGAGCGGGGTGCCGAGGCCGCCGATCAGGCCGTAGGCGAGGCTGTGGACGCCCAGCATGACGTCGGCGTGGCCCGGCTCCACGTAGGTCGCGTAATGGGCGAAGAGGCCGCCGCCCACGCCGGCCAGGGCCCCGGCGGCCGCCAGGCTGAGAATCTTGGCCCGGCCCACGCGGATCCCCACCGCAGCGGCGAGGTCCTCGTCCTCGCCGATCATGCGGAGCACCTCGCCCCACCGCGAGCGCAGCAGCGCGGCGAGGGCGACGAGGGTCAGCGCGAGAAGGGCGTAGATCCCGAGCGCATAGGCGCCGAGCGGCGTCCCGCTCGTGAAGAGGGCACGGATCCCGCGGAAGCCGTCCGCCCCGGCCGGCCCGACGAGATCCGGGCCCACCCGCACTTGATGGTGAAAGGCCAGGAGCCCGATCCGGACGAGCTCGCCGAAGGCCAGGGTTCCCGCGGCGAAACCGAGACCACGGGTCGGCGCCATGGGGAGCGCGAACACGGCGCCGCCGAGGGCCGCCACCAGCGCGCCGGCGGCGATCCCGCCGGCGAGCGGCGCACCATAGAGGGCCGTCGCCAGGCCCGCGGCATAGGCGCCAATCACGAAGAATCCCTGCTGCCCGAAGGAGATGCGCCCGGTCACCAGCAGGAGATAGGCGGAGAGCGCCACGAAGGCCTCGATGCCGATCCGGATCAGCAGGGAGACCGCGTAGTCGCTCAGAGGGCGCGGCCCCGGCTCACCCGAGGGGCGAGCGCCACCGCCAGGAAGAGCAGAGCGTAGGCGGCCAGGTCGCGGAACTGACCGCCCAGGTGCCAGAGCGTTTGCGTCTCGACGACGCCGAGCACGATGCCGCCGACGACCGCACCGGGCAGCGAGCCGGCGCCGCCGAGAAGCATGGCCGTCAGACCTTTCACGGTGGCCCACAGCCCGAAGTACGGCGTGATCTGCTGCTGGCTCGTGACGATCAGGATCCCCGCCACGCCGCCGACGGCGGAGGCGAGGAGGAAGGCGGCCGCTCCCAGGGCGCCGACGTCGATGCCCATGAGCGTCGCGGCCTCCGCGGAATCCGACAGCGCCCGGATGGCCGTGCCCAGGCGCGTCCGGTAGAGGAGGGCGAAGAGGCCGAGCATGATCAGGGTGGCGCCGCTCCACATGAGGAGCGCATCCGCACGAAACAGCAGCGGACCGAGGGACAGGGTAGGGAGCCAGGCGGGGGCGGGGTAGGCCATGGTGCGGCTCGGCGCCATCAGCGCGATGAGCTCCTGGAGCTGCATGGACACGGCGAACGACGAGATCATGGACACGACCGGCGCCTGATGCCGGAGTGCCCAGAAGGAGCAGCGCTCGACGTACACGCTCGTGAGGAGGACGGCACCCAGCGTTGCGGCGACGGCGGCCGAGAGCATCCCGGGCCAGCGCTGGGACACGAGGCTTCCCGCATAGAGCCCGACCAGGATGGTGGGCCCGAAGGCGAGATTCGGTCGGCGGAGGACGCCGAAGATGAGCGTGAAGCCCAGGCCCAGCAGCGAGTAGGTGGCGCCCAGCATCACCCCGTCGACCAAGGCCTGGACGAAGTCCACCACGTGAGGGGGTTACCCTCCGTCGGCCCCTGTCGCTACAGGCCGAGTGCCTGCCGCAGGTCGCTGGCCACCTGCTCCAGGTCTTCCCGGTTCAACGTCCCGAGGACGCGCCGGATGATCTTCTTCTCTACGGCGACGATGTTCGAGATGCGAACGGTACTGGGATGGCGCAGTCCCACGGCCTTCCAGCCCCGGAGCGGGTGGTCGCCGGGTCCGGGTCGACGGTAGTACTTGGGTCGACTGCTGATCGGGCAGACGACGACGTCCAGCAGGTTTCGGTGGAAGGCGTTCACGCTGACGACGAGCGCCGGCCGCGGCTTGGAACCGGACTGGTCCGAGAACGGCACGTTGACGACGACGACCTGCCCCCGGTCATAGGTAGTCGTAGAGGGGCATCCGGCTCACCCTCCCAGGCGCGAGCGAGGCGCTTCCTGGCAAGCTGCTTCCACTCGAGTCCCTCCAGGTCCTTCTCGGAGATGGGTTGGATCAAGGCGTAGGGCTTGCCGTGATGGGTGACGATGATGGGCTCTCTCGTCTTCCTCGCCCGCGCCAGATAGGCGGACAGCCGGTTTTTGACCTCGGCGACGCTGGCAAAGCGCATGCCCCACCCCCGATGTTATAGCCACAAGTATAGCTATAATTCATCCCGCGATCCATTCGGGAGACAGCTGCGCTCCAAGGCGTCCGGAGCGCCCGCCACGGGAAGAAGTGCGGCAGTGAGCTCCCCGCCGCCTCTTACTTGGCGTTGATCGTGGTCGGCTTGCCCTCTTCTCCCATGAAGACGACGAGGATCTTGACCGGTGTCGTACCCTTGTTGAACGCCTGGTGCCAGTGATTGACGTCTTCCATGAAGGCCTGCCCCGGCTTGTACTCGCGCGGCCGCCCTCCGTCGGCCTGTACCGTGATCGTGCCTTCGAGGATGTAGACGAAGACCGGCACCGGATGCTGATGGCGCGCCGTCCGCCCTCCGGGCTCGAGCTCACCGGTCACGGAGACGACTTCCGGTTTCGCGGCCTTGGGATACTCGATCTTCATGTCGCTGGCCGTCTTGCTGGTTTTCAGCACGGGCGTGACCTTGAAGCCCTTGGGGAGGGCCTGGTCGTCGCCGGCGGGCTGCTGGGCGGTGGCCGCGGTCAGCAGGACGAGGCTCACCAGGGTGACGACGCCGAGTCGTTTCATCGTTTCCTCCAGCTGCTCGGGGGAGAGTGAGTGCAGGGCCGCAGCCCCGCGGTTGCCACCAAACTAGCGGGGGGCGTCGCACGCTGTCAAGTCGGCGGGGGTCGCCTCGCTATCCGCCCGTGATGCCGAGGTAGGCCCGGCTGATGGCCTCGTTGGCCGAGACCTCGGCCGCCGTGCCTTCGAAGGCGATCCGGCCCTGCTCCAGGACGTACGCGCGGCGGGCGATCGACAGCGCCATCCGGGCGTTCTGCTCGACCAGGAGCACGGTGAGGCCTTCGCGGTTCAGACTCGCCACGATCTCGAAGATCTGCTCGACGACCATCGGCGCCAACCCCAGCGAGGGCTCGTCCATCATGAGCATCCGGGGACGTGCCATGAGCGCGCGGGCGATCGCGAGCATCTGCTGCTCGCCGCCCGAGAGGGTCCCGGCCGCCTGACCGGCGCGCTGGCGGAGGAGCGGGAAGCGCGCGAAGGCGGCTTCCAGGTCGGCCGCGACGCCCGGGCGATCCCGGGAGAGGCGCGGGTAGGCGCCGGCCAGCAGGTTGTCTCGCACCGACATGTGGGGGAAGACCAGCCGGTTCTCCGGGACCAGCGAGAGGCCGTGGGTGACGACGCGGTCGGCCGGGACCGCCGAGAGCTCGCGACCCTCGAAGCGGATCGCGCCCCGGCGGGGCCGGAGGATCCCCGCGATCGTGTAGAGGAGAGTCGTCTTGCCCGCCCCGTTGGGGCCGAGGATGCAGGTGACCTCGCCGGGGCGTGCGGTGAGAGTCACGCCGCGGAGGGCCTGGATCATCCCGTAGCTGGTGACGAGGTCCCGGACCTCGAGCACGATCAGCGTCGCTTCCCCAGGTAGGCCTCGCGCACGCGCTCGCTCTCCTGGACCTCGGCCGGCGGACCCTCGGCGATCTTCTCGCCGAAGTTCAGCACGACGACGCGCTCGGCGACGGCCATGACCAGCTCCATGTGATGCTCGATGAGCACGATCGTCTTGCCGCGCTGCTTGAGGAGCCGGATCCGGTCGCGGAGCTCCGCGATCTCGGCCGCGTTCATCCCGGCGGCCGGCTCGTCGAGGAGGAGGAGGTCGGGCTCGGCGGCCAGGATGCGGGCCAACTCCAGACGGCGCTGCTCGCCGAAGGCCAGGCTGCGCGCCAGCTCCTCCTTCCGGTCCCGGAGTCCGCAGAACTCCAGCGTGGCCTCGATCTGGGTCAGTCGGGCCCGGTCCGTCCGGAGCCACCGGCCGAGCCGTCCCCGGTCGCGCCGGGCCCCGGCCCGCCCGACCACCCAGAGGTTCTGCCAGACGGTGAGGTTGCCGAAGAGGCGGATGTTCTGGAAGGTCCGCCCGATCCCGGTAGCCAGCACACGGTGCGGCGGCCAGCCCGTGATGTCGCGGTCTCGGAAGCGGACCCGACCGGCAGTCGGCGCATACACGCCGGTCACCAGATTGACGATCGTGCTCTTGCCCGAGCCGTTCGGGCCGATGAGCCCGAGGATCTCGTTCGCGGGGACGGCGAGGTCCACCTGGTGAACGGCCCGGACCCCGCCGAAGTGCTTGCTGAGCCGTTCAGTCGCGAGCACCGGCGGTCGCCCGACCCGGCCGCGCGCGGAAGGCCAGCCGGCGCACCAGGCCGACGTCGATGATCCCGTGAGGGCGGAGGTTCATCATCAGGACGATCAGGACGCCGAAGAGGAGGTTTCGCCAGTCGCCGAGGAAGCGGAGGCCGTCGATGAGCAGCGAGAAGAAGAGAACCCCGGCGATCGGCCCCAGCACGCTCCCGGTGCCGCCGATCAGCGCGTAGGCGATGGCGAAGGTGGCGAGGAGCACGCCGAAGTCTTCCTGGGAGACGTAGGTGGCGTAGTGGGCATACAGGGCGCCGGCGAGCCCCGCCACCAGGCCCCCCGCCGTCATGGCCGAGACCTTGACCGCGGTGAGGTTGATGCCGACGCTGGAGGCCGCCAGCTCGTCCTCACCGACGGCGCGGAGGACGGCGCCGGCCCGGGAGCGGTCCATGAGCCAGAAGGTGCCGAGCACGACGAGGACGCAGGCCCAGGTGAAGGCGACGATGTGAAGCGACGACCAGCCGTTCTGGTAATAGTAGGTGATGCCGCGGAAGCCCTCGGCCCCGGCCGGGCCGATGGTGCGGTCCCCGATGCGTACCGTGTACTTGAGGTTCAGGAAGACCATCCGGACGATCTCCGTGAAGGCGAGCGTGGCGATCACCAGGAACAGGCCGCGGACGCGCAGCGCGGGAAAACCCACCAGGAAGCCGAAGAGCCCGCCGACCAGCGCCCCGAGCAGAACGGCGGGCACGAGAGGCCAGCCCAACATGGCCGTGGCGGCGCCGGCCGTGTAGGCCCCGAGGGCGTAGAAGCCGGCCTGGGCCATGGAGATCTGTCCGGTGAGGATCACGACGTAGGCGCTGAGCCCGAGGAGAATGCGGAAGCCGAAGAGGGTCAGGAGGCTCCAGTAGAACTCCATGGCGGGCTCAGGCGCGGGCGCGCGAGCCGAACAGGCCCCCCGGGCGGAAGACGAGGAAGGCGAAGAGCAGGAGGTAGGTGACCATGTCTCGATAGCCGATGCCGACGAAGTAGAGCGCCTCGTACTCCACGATGCCCAGGAGGAGTCCCGCCACGATGGCGCCCGGGATGGAGCCCAGCCCCCCGAGGACGGCGGTGACCAGGCCCTTGACGGTGAGGGGCAGAGACAGGAGCGGGGAGAGGTTGCCGACCGCCGAGCCGATGAGGACGCCCGCGATGCCGCCGATCATCCCGGTGATGACGAATACGGCGGCGTTGACCCGCCTGAGGCCGATGCCGCAGAGCTGGGCCGCCACCGGCTGCTGGGAGACGGCGCGCGTCGCCAGGCCCAGGCGCGTCCGGTAGACGAGGACCCAGAGTCCCCCCATGACCACCAGGCTCACCAGGAACATGAAGCCGAGGTCCCCGCGGAGCAGCCAGGGCCCCGCGTCCAGCATGAGCTGGCCCAGGGGAGCCGGGAATGCCACCGGCCGCCCGTAGGTCGCGTGGGCGAACACCTCGTCCAGGAAGAAGAGCATCCCCATGGTGGCCATCAAAGGCGCCAGCGGATAGTCGCGCGGCATCCAGCGGAAACAGGCCAGCTCGATCACCAGTCCCAGGACCCCGGCGGCGGCGACGGCGGTGAGGAAGACGACCACGAGCGGCGCCCCGGTCAGGTGGAGAACCCCGAGTCCGATGTAGGCGCCGGCCAGCCCGGTGACGGCGAAGGCCAGGTTCAGCTTGTCCATGACGCCGAAGATCATGGTGAAGCCGATCCCGATGAGGGCATAGGAGGAGCCGAAGAGGAACCCGTTGAGCACCTGCTGGACGACGTCCAGGACGAGATCGGTCATCGGGGTGCGTTCGGGCTAGCCGCGTGATCGAGTCTGGCGATGGAACCGGGCCGGTTCATGGGCGAAGTGCCGGGCGCCCTCCCCCGTGTCCGGCGAGGGCGCCCGGCGGCGTCCCGTCAGCGGGGGCGGGGATCGAAGAGGACGGCCCAGTCGGAGTTCCGCGCGATGGCGAAGACGTACGGCTTGACCGATTCCCGGTCGTCCGTGCGCTTCACCTTGCCCAGCAGCCCGTCGAACTCCTTCACCTTGGCGAGCCCGTCACGGATCCGCCGCCGGTCCTGCTGGACCGTGTTGGGCTTGGCCTCCACCCCTGATGTCTCGATGACCTGCTTGAGGACGTAGAGGTTCTCGTAGACCGCCGCCGAGTGGAGATCGACGTTCCCCTTGTACTTGGTGCCCACGATCTTCGCTACGCGCTGCGCCTCCGGCGTCACCGGCGCGAAGCCGGTGGGGATGATCAAGCCTTCGGCCTCCGGGCCGCAGCCGGCCATCGTCTCCAGCGTCGCGCTGGACGTGAGCCCCACCAGGAGCTTCGGCTTGACGCCCTGCCGCTTCATCTCGCGCAGCACGCCGCAGGTCGTGAAGGGATGGGCCGAGATGGCGATGACGTCGGGCTTCGCCCGCCGCCACTTGCCGACCTGGGTCGAGAACTCGGTGTCGGCCAGCAGCCACTTCTCCCAGCCCATCACCTCGAAGCCGGCGGCCTTGGCCGCGGCGTCCATCGTCTGGGAGTTGGAGTTGGAGTGGGCGAAGTCGCTCTCGACGCCGCCGGCGACGGTCTTGACGTCGGGGTTCTTCTCCTTGAGCCACTTGAAGAGGTGGTCGTACATGGTGGGCTCGTGGGGTACGTTGCGGAACGACCACTCGGAGATCTTGGCCAGCCCGGGCTTGATGGCGGTGTCGCTGAAGATCGGGACCTGGAGACCGGAGTCGCCGGCGTCGCCCACCTTCCGCTGGAGGATGCCGAACAGAGGCTCGGCCACGTTGGAGCAGGTCGGCCCGATGATGGCGAGCCAGTCCTCGCTGGCCAGCTTGCGCACGACCGAGATCCCTTCCTCCGCGTTGCACCGCTCGTCGGCGAACGTGATGGCGACCTTGGCGCGCGTGCCATCGGCGAGCTTGATGCCGCCGGCCTGGTTGAGTTCGTCGACGGTCATGTCCATGACGGCCTTGGAGTTGATCCCGAAGCCGCGGATGACGCCGGTCATGGCTCCTACGCCGGCGATCTTGACGACGCGGTCCTCGGCCGTCGCCGGGACGGCCCCCGGCAACCACGCCAGGGTGGACGCGAACCCCGTCAGGGTGACGAGGACGAGCACGGCTCGAACCAGATGTGTCATAGGCGCACCTCCGTCGGCAGCGCAGGTAAGGGTGGAGGCCCGGATTTGGTAGCCGGATGATAGTCCAAAAGGCCCCCTTGCTCAAGCGTGCGGCTCCGGGCACTCACTCGAAGAACCGCCGGAGCCGCTCGCGGTACTCCGGGTGGTCCACCGTCTGGATGTGGTCGGCCCCGCCGACCAGCCAGAGACCCGCCCGCCGCCCGGTCGCCTCGTAGAGGCGCAGCGTCTCCTGGTGGGGGATCAGGCGGTCTCCCGTCCCGTGGATGAGCAGGAGCGGCCGCTCGGCCAGGATCCCGATGTGTCGCTCGGGCTGATGCTCGCCCACGTCGGCTCCGGTCCACAGCCAGCCCCAGAGCCGGCCGAGGTGCCAGAGCGGCCCGGCGGCGGAACCGAACGGGCGAAGGAGCGTGGCCCGGGCGACGCGCTCGAGGCTCCCGAAGGTCGAATCCAGCACGACCCTGTCGAACAGCCCGTGTCGGGCGGCCGCCTCGATGACGGCGGCGCCCCCCATGGAGTAGCCGAGGGCGTAGATCGGCCGGCCCGGGTGCGTGCGCCGGATCCACTGGCGGGCAGCCTCGACGTCCCGGCCTTCGCGGAGCCCGAAGGTCGAGGTGCGTCCCGCGCTGTCGCCGTGCGCGCGGAAGTCGAAGAGGACCGCGTCGTACCCCATCTGGTGCAGCAGCACGGCCGGCACCAGGAAGTTCTCCTTGTTGGCGTTGAAGCCGTGGGTGACGAGGACGATCGGCCGGTGCTCGGAGCCGGCCGGGATGTGCCAGCCCGACAGGCGAAGGCCGTCCGCGACGAACGTGATGTCCGCGTAGGGCAGCCCCACGGCCCCCGGCGTCCCGGCCGGAGCGATCCGGATCGGGTGAAACTGGAGCGTCGCCAGCAAGAGCGGGAAGGCCACGCCGAGCACCACGACGGCGTACACGCAGAGGCCGATCCCGCGACGGACGCCGCCGGCCTTGCCCACGACGTGCTCGACGCCGGTCCTGACGCCCCGGTCGAAGAGTCGCAGGGCGACGATGATCAGGGCGAACGCGGTCACGTCGAAGAGGAAGGCCGACGGCGGGTAGCGCCCACCGAGGGCGCGCGCCAGGGTGAAGCCGCGCCCGCCGACGATGGCGGCCAGGGCGAGGCCGTAGATTGCGAGCCCGATCGCCGCTCGCCGGCTCACTGGAGTCGCGGGTCGAGGACGTCCCGCAGGCCGTCACCGAGCAGGTTGAAGGCGAGCACCGTGCCCGAGATGGCGACCGACGGCCAGAGGAGCGGCAGCGCCGAGAGCTGCATGAAGCGGCCGGACTGCTCGACCATCCGCCCCCAGGACGGGGTCGGCGGCGGCGGGCCGAGCCCGAGGAAGCTCAGCCCCGACTCCAGCAGGATCGCGTGGCCGGCGGCGAGGGAGAGCTGGACGACGATGGGCGCCAGGATGTTCGGGAGGATCGCCCGGGCGATGATGCGGGCGGCCGAGGCGCCCAGGGCTCGCGCGCTCTCCACGTACTCGAGCTCGCGGACCGCCAGCGTGCTCGAGTGGACGACGCGGGTGAATCGCGGGATGTAGAGGACGCCGATCACCAGGATCAGGTTGGGAAGCGACGGGCCGAGGAAGGTCACCACCATGATGCCGAGCAGGATCGGGGGAATGCACAGGAGCCCGTCCATGGTCCGCATGATCACGGCCTCGGTACCCCGGCCGACATAGGCGGCCAGGGTTCCCAGGGCCGTGCCGCCGGCGGCCGCCAGGAGCACGCTCGACAGGGCGACCACGAGCGTGATCCGCGCGCCGTGAACCAGGCGGCTCAGGATGTCGCGGCCGAACTCGTCGGTCCCGAGCAGGTGGGTCAGGCCTGGCGGCTGGGCCTTGGCGCGGGGGTTGAGGGCGCTGGGGTCGTGGGCCCCGAGGCCGGGGGCCAGGGCCGCGACCAGGATGAGGAGCGTCACGGCGACGGCGGGCGCCGTGAGCGGCCCCGAGCGACGGAGCCGGCGCCAGCCGGCCCGGTGGGGGGGACGGCCGTCAGCCATAGCGAATGCGCGGGTTGATCACGGCGTAGCAGAGATCGGTGACGAAGTTCACCGCGACGAACAGCCCCGCCGCGAGCAGCACCACACCCTGGATCACCGGGTAATCCCGGGTGCCGAGCGAGCTCAGGAGGAGGGTGTTCAGCCCCGGCCAGCTGAAGATGTACTCCACCAGGACCGCCCCGGCGAACATCGAGCCCACCTGGAGACCCACCACCGTGACGACGGGCAGGAGCGCATTCCGCAGGACGTGCCGCCGGGCCACCGCGCGCTCGGGAAGACCCTTGGCGCGCGCGGTCCGGACATAGTCGTGTGAGGCTTGCTCGAGGTAGCTCGCGCGGGTCATCCGCATGGTGGTGGCGAGGGGCGCGGCCGCCAGCGCCAGCACGGGTAGGGCGAGGTGTCTGAGGAATCCCCAGGGGTCCTCGCCGAACGGCACGTAGCCGGTGGGTGGCACCCAGCCCAGGGTGAGCGAGAAGAGGAGGACGAGGAGCATCCCCGTGACGAAGACCGGCATGGAGAAGCCGAGGAGGGCCGCCGCCGAGGCCAGCGGGTCCGCCCACCGGCCGCGGTGGCGGGCGGCGAACATGCCGGCCGGGACGCCGGCGGCGAGAGCCAGGAGGGTCGCCGGGACGACGAGCTGGAGCGTCCGCGGGAGGCGATTGGCGAGGTCGGTCGCCACCGGACGGTCGTCCACGAGCGAGCTGCCGAGATCGCCGCGCAGGACGCGGCCGAGCCACGTCACATACTGGATGGGGAGGGGCCGGTCGAGGCCGAGCCGGGACCGGACACGGGCGATCTGCTCGGGGGTCGGCTGGGCGCTGTCGCCGCCCAGGATCAGGAGGGCGGGGTCACCGGGCAGGAGGTGGATGGCGAAGAAGAGGAAGGTCGCCACCAGAAACAGGAGGAGCGCGGAGAGCCCCAGCCGGCGGACGAGATAGATCCACACGTAGTCGATCGGCCCCGCACTAGATCACGCCCTTGCGGAAGGAGCGCTTCGCGGCGATCTGGCCGTCCCGCAGCCCGAGGACATCGCAGCCGTAGACCTCGAAGCGCGCACCGCCGACCGGGGTACCGGTGGTCACCCACTCGACGACCGCGTGGGTCGGGCAGGCGAAGTGCCGGATCTCGTCCCAGCGGACGTCCGGGATCTTGCGCAGGACCTCGGCCACCTGCTCGCGCACGGCCGCTTTCCCGACCGCGCGCGTCCCCCAAGGATCCTTGCCGAAGGAGGCCTCGAACACGATGTCGTCCGTCATCATGGCCATGATCCCGTCGAGATCGTGCCCATTCCAGACCGTGTTGAAGCGGTTCACGAACCCGTCGCCATCGAATGCCATGCCCGTCCTCCTCGTTATTCCTTGTAGAGGTAGCGGAGCCCGCCCAGGCTCTTGTTGCCGAGGGCTCCGGGCAGGCGCGTGTAGCCGCCGATGGTGGCTCGGGTGGCCTCGGCCTGCGGGCGCCAGTGGAGGAAGACCCACGGCGCCAGCTCCGTCAGCCGCTGTTCCACCTGGGCATAGATGCCCGCCCGCTTGGCCTGGTCGGCCGTCGCTCGGGCATCGTCCAGCAGCTTGTCCAGCGTCGCGTCGCTGAAGTCGACAGCCCGCGCGTACGACGCGCCGCCGGTGCCGAAGAACGCGGTGTAGAAGTCCGGGTCCGGCCAGGGCAGGCTGAACCCGTCCATCATCATCTGGTATTCGCCGCTCACCCGCTTCCGCTGCTGGGTCGGGACGTCCATCGGCTTCAGCTCGACGCCCGGGAATCCGGCGCGCTGGAGCTGGGTGACGATGATCTGGGCCTCGTCCATGTGGACCGAGAGGGTCGTCGAGTCGAAGGTGAGGCGGGTGGTCGCGGGGTTGACGCCGGCTTCGGCCAGGAGGCGTTTGGCCCGGGCGACGTCGTAGCGCCAGGTGGACTGGAGCTGGCGGGGAAACGCCCAGTGCCCCTCGGGAATCAGGCCGGCCCCGAAAGCCCGCCCGATCCCGCCCCAGGCGAGGTCGATGATCTCCTTGCGATCCACCAGGTAGTTGAACGCCTGGCGAACCTTCGGCTGGTCGAAGGGCGGCCGCTTCGGGTTCAGGCGGATCACGTTGAAGGTGTCGTAGCCGACGTGGACGCGGAGGGCCGGGTCCTTCTCCAGGACCTTGATCTCCTGCCAGGGGATGTATTCGGCCATGTCCACGCTGCCGGTCTTCAGCGCCGAGACGCGCAGCTCGTCCTTCGGGATCGAGCTCGCCTCGATCCGGTCGAGATAGGGGAGCGGCGCGTCCCAGTAGTCGGGGTTCTTCACCAGCGTGTAGCGAACCCCGGTCTCGAAGGGGCCGAGCTTGAACGGGCCCGTCCCGCTGGCCGCGCGCTTGAAGTCGCCGCCGGCCTGGGCCCACTTGCGGTCCACCATCATCGCCTCCCCGGCCGCCAGGAGCTCGAGGAAGGGGGCGCTCGGCTGCTTCAAGCCGATCCGGACCGTGTGCGGATCGACGACGGTGACGGCCTGGATGACGCCGAACTCCTTGGATCGGGTGGCGTTGGTGTTGGGATCCAGGGTCCGCTCGAGGCTCCACTTGACGTCGTCGGCCGTGAACGGGTTCCCGCTGTGGAAGCGGACGTTCTTCCGGAGATGGAGCACGTAGGTCGTGGGATCCGGCGTCTCCCAGCGCACCGCCAGTGCGGGTTCGAGCACACCCTTCAGCGAATAGCGGAGCAGCCCTTCGTAGATGTTGTTCTGGAAGGTGTAGGTGGTCGCGCCGTAGTTGATGTGCGGGTCCCAGCCGGTGGGATCCCGCAGGAGGGCGAGCTTCAGGACACCGCCGGCCTTCGGCGCGGCGGCCCGGACGGGCCCCGGCCACGAACCGGCCAGAAGAGCAACCAGACCGAGCAGCACCAGGCCACGCACGCGCATGCTTCAACCTCCGGGTTCGAGCGTTGCGGCAGCATCTTCCCAGAGACGGCGGCACGGCGCAAGACCTCTATTGACAACGCCGCCACGGGATCTTAACTTTTAGCCCCCCGGCCGGTCAGTGCGGTGCCGCAGCCGTCGCTTGCAGAGCACAGGGAGGCTGGCGATGTCGGATGATATCAGTCGCAGGTCGTTCCTCAAGGGGACCACGGGAAGTGCGCTCGCGCTCTACGCGAGGCCGGCAGCGGCGTTCCAGGAGCCGGCTCCTCTGCTCGACCCCACCAACGCGGATCTCGAAAGGCTGTATGCCGAGCTCCGCGCCGATACGCTGGCGCGGCACTACGCCTTGGGGAGGTTCTTCCGCGCGAACCATTTCTCGACGGGCAATTTCCTGGGGCAGCGGAAAAGCTTTGATTGTCGCGCACTCTGGCAGATGACGCCAGGAGTATACAACAGTGCGGCCGGTCTCCGTCAGCTGGACCCGGCGCCGCAGACGAGGGAACGGTGGCGAATCTTTCTGCACAACAGGGAAAATCCCCTCATGATGACCGGGATGCGCCTCGCCCAGCTGGCCATGGAGCACGCCCTCGGAAATCCAGGGGCTCTCAAGATCATCCGGCTGACGCTCCGGACTCTCGGATCCCTCTACAAGATCAAGGATCCGCGGGATCCCTTCGCTGGCTTCATCATGCGATACGACGAATGCACCTCGGACCAGTGGACGGTCGGGTTCGAGCGGGGTAAAGAGGTTCCCGACAAGTGCTGCCAGTTCTTTCTCGATCCGAACCCGGAGAACCACCCCCCGGCGGGCAAAGGGGGAGCTGCCTACCTGCACTGCACCCCACTTGAACATCCGGTCTACAAGGCGGCTCTCGAGCGGGGCGACGGTCTCATCAAGGGGCTCTTCCGGCACCACGAAGTATCGATGGACGAGCTGGTCGGGCTCGTGACCGGCTATTCGACGGTCCACACGCTGGTCACCGCACCCGACGTGCGCGCCGCGGTGAGAGCTCAAGTCTCGAATCTTGCGCGGTACCTGGTCAAGTTCGGTTACCTCCTGGTTCGTCCCTGCGGAGGCTTCACCGCTCGCGGCTCAGCCGGCGTTCTGCCGGCCCTCGAGTTTCCCTTCAGTCGAGTCTTTCGCCGTATCACCGGGAGGACCTTCGGGGCGCCCTGGTCGTCGGTCGGGCGTCCGTTCGACTCGGACACCAGCTTCGTCGACGCCTTGAAGGCGGCCGGGGTCTGGCTGTGCCTGGAACAGCCGGTCGAGGCAGCCGGGCGGGCTGGCGCCGCGGCGGGATTGGTGCTTCTTCCCGGCTGGACCGTCGCCGGGGTGCTCGGCGCGGCGTTTGCGGCTTTTCTGGCTGACAGACTGAAGTTGCGGGACGACGATGCCAGAACGCTTCTGTTGACGATCAGAGACGCTCTGGCTGACATCACCGGCGCGTTCGGGCCGGCGGCGGGAGCCGGATTCGGATACGTCATCTTCAGGGCGATTGCGCTCTACGACAACCGGCGGTGTTTCGACGTATGGGACGAAAGCCAGCAGGGAGAATTCGCGCTGGCGTATCTCCTGAAATGGCTCTCTCCTCAACAGCGGTTCACCCATTGGATGCGGCTCAAGCCGCAAGGGGGGTCGAGTGACGCCTTTAAAGTGTTCGTCGGTCTGACGGCCCTGGACGATGCCAACACGGCAGTACGAGACGAGTATCAAAACTGGTATGACCGTTACATGGCGAATGTCGAGCCGACGGACGAGATCCTGGGACCCCCCACCGATCCACAGGCTGCGACCTGCATGAACGCTGCCGTCGCCGCTCTGCTGCTGGGCAGAGAGTCCGACGAGAACAGCGTGACCCGGCAGATCCGGCGCATGTTCGGGCAGCTCACGGACCCGGACACGCATCGGCGCAAACCCGTGCTGGGCGATGATACGGAAGACAAGCGCGGGATCGGCTGCGGGCGGGTTGAATTTCCGTACGTCCATGAGTCGCAAGACAAGAACTTCAACGGTAAGACGATATGGATCGGCGGATACCTGACGAGCCTCTCGTTCGCCTGGTTTCACGCCCAACGGAAGCGTGCGGCTGGTCTCGAGCCGGCGCCCGGCTTTCCCGAGCTTCCACCGCCACGCCGGTTCGACCTGTGGCCAAGGTCCATGGTCCCTCGCGACGTGATCATCGCGGCCCAGCGGAACCAGCTCGTTCTCCCGCTCGACGCCCTGCGGAGAGGGGGGCTCCCGACACCGATTCCGTCGAACGGCATCGATCTCTTCGTCGATCCACCGGAGAAGCCCGACTCCCCTCATTGCGGAAAGAGCGCTCCACCTCTCGGGTCCGTGGCCTTCCGGGTCGCGACCCCCCTCATCGGGCCCGTCGTTCCGACCCCCGGTAACCGGGATGGACACAAGCGCGTCACGGTGACGCACCGGCAAGAGGCGCCGCCGCTGACGGGGACACGCGACCAGTACGACCTCGTGCTCTCCGATCCGATCCGCGATCCCGCAACGATTCGTGACAGCGAGCTGCTCCTCGAGGCCAAGTACGAGCCCCACGACGCGCCCAATGCCGTGAGCGTGACGGTGGTGGTCGAGGCCAAGTGGATCTTTCCTCCACTGCCGGCTCGACCTGTCAAGCGAAACGGATTCTTCAAGGCGAAGTTCTTTCTCTCGTGGGTTCCCAAGCAGATCGCTGTCTGCAGCGGCTAGTGGCGCGGGCATGGCCCGCGGCGGGTCATGCGCGGCTCCTCGCTCAGTCGCCGTAACGGATGCGGGGCTCCAGGTAACCGTAGACAGCGCCCGCCCGACATCGGTGCCGCCCGGGGCGAGCCCTTGATGCTGACACCGGGTCGTGCTTTCCTCTAGGGCGGGTCGTTCGGCCAACGTCGGGGACGCGGCCGGTTACCGCAGAGGAGGCGATATGCGAGGCACGGTGCGGCGGGGGTGGTGGGCGGCACTGATGGTGGTCGCGGGCTTCGGCAGCCTCTCGGCGAGCGGGGCCGGGGCCCAGGGCAAGCCCGAGGATTCGGTCGTCGTGTACTCGGCGGCCGACGCGGACATGGTCAACGCGATGGTGACGGCCTTCCAGCAGAAGCACCCGGGCGTCAAGGTCTCCACGGTGGTGGCCGGGACGGGGGAAGTCATCAAGCGGGTCGAGGCGGAGCAGGCCCGCCCGCTCGGCGACGTGCTCTGGAGCGTCGGCCCGGAGGCGATCGGCGGGAAGAAGGCGCTGTTCGCCCCGTACGTGAGCCGCGAGGCCGGCGCCTTCTTCCCGGGCTACCTGCCGGCGGATCAGATCTGGACGCCGTTCACCACCATGCCGTACATCATCATGTACAACAAGAAGCTCGTCAGCGACGCCGAAGCGCCGAAGGCGTGGAAGGACGTCCTGGATCCCAAGTGGAAGGGGAAGGTGGCGTACGCCGACGCGACGAAGTCCGGGTCGTCCTACACGCTCCTGGTGACCTGGCTCACGATCTACGGGAAGAACGACGCCGGCTGGAAGTTCGTGGAGGACGTCCTCCGTCAATCCAAGGTCCTCCCGAAGTCCAGCATGACCTACCAGATGGTCGCCAACGGGGAGATCCCGATCGGCCTCACCTTCGAGCAGGCGGCCTTCGACTACCTGAAGAGCGGCGCGCCGGTCGGGCTCGTGTACCCCTCGGAGGGGACGGCGGTCACGCTGGACGGCAGCGCCCTCATCAAGAACGCCCCGCACCCCAACGCGGCCCGGCTGTTCCTGGACTTCACCGTCACCCGGGAGGCGCAGGACCTCATCGTCGAGAAGTTCGGGCGCCGTTCGGTGCGCCGGGACGTCGGCTCGCCGGCCGCCCTGCCGCCGCTCGACAAGATCAAGGCGATCAACTACGACTTCCAGTACGCGGCGGACAACCGCACGCAGCTCTTGAAGCGGTTCCAGGACACGCTGATCAAGACCCAGTGATCGCGCCCACCGGCTGAGCGGGCGCCGGCGCCGGTCTGGGGACCATGACGCGGGTCCGCATCGACGGGGTGGTCAAGCGCTTCGCCGAGAGCACGGCGCTGGACGGGGTCAGCCTCGAGCTCGTGCCGGGCGAGCTCTTCACCCTGCTCGGCCCCAGCGGGTGCGGCAAGACGACGCTCCTCAGGATCGTCGCCGGCCTGCTCCCCCAGGACGCCGGCTCGGTCGCCTTCGACGGGGTCCCGGTCGACGCCGTGCCGGCCTACGAGCGGAACATCGGCGTGGTGTTCCAGAGCTACGCCATCTTCCCCCACCTGCCTGTGCGGGAGAACATCGCCTACGGGCTCCGGGCCCGGGGCCTCCCGGCCGACGCCGTGACGGCCAGGGTCAGGGAGGCGGCCCACCTGGTTCAGCTCGAGCCCCTGCTGGCCCGGATGCCGGCTGCGCTCTCCGGCGGGCAGCAGCAGCGGGTGGTGCTGGCGCGGGCGCTCGTCATCGAGCCCCGGCTCCTCCTCATGGACGAGCCGCTCTCCAACCTGGACGCGCGGCTCCGGCGCGACATGCGAGCGCTCATCCGGCGCATTCAGCGCGAGCTCGGGATCACCACCCTCTACGTGACCCACGACCAGGAGGAAGCCCTGGCCATCTCCGACACCATCGCGGTGATGGATCGGGGCCGCGTCCTCCAGACCGGAAGGCCGTGGGAGGTCTACCTGGCTCCGCGGAGCCGCTTCGTGGCCGAGTTCCTCGGGAGCATGAACGTCGTCCCCGGGCGCGTGCTGGCCCGGGCGCCCGGCGACGCGTGGGTCACGGTCGAGACGGCGTGCGGCGCGCCCTGGCGGATCCTGGACGGGGGCCGGCTGCCGGCGACCGGAACGGTGCAACTCGGCGTCCGGCCCGAGTCGCTGCGCTTGGAGCCGCCGGCCGGGTCTCCAGAGACCTGGAACGAGGCGCGGGGCACGGTGACCGAGGTGACGTACCTCGGCTCGGTGGTCCGCTACCAGGTGCGGGTGGCTGACGGCCTCCTCCTCACGGCCGAGGCTCACGATCCCGACTTCACGCGGCTGCGCGCGGTCGGCGATCCGGCGAGCCTCTGGTGCGCGGCGGACCGGATCTTCTTTCTCCCGGCCGACTCGTGATTGCGTCGATAGGCAAGCGGGGGCGGGACGGCTGGTCGCTCGTCAGCGGCCTAGCCTTCCTCACGGTCCTCCTCTTCCTGGCCTGGCCGATCGGCGAGGTGCTGCTCACGAGCCTCTCGGGCGACGGTGGGCGGCTCGGGCTGGCCCCGAACTACCAGCGCGTCTTCACCCACCGGTACTATTACGGCAGCCTTGTCAACAGCCTCCTCCTGAGTACGGTCGCCACGCTGGGCGCCGTCCTGATCGGGACACCGCTCGCCGTCGCGGTGAGCCGCCATCCCGTCCCCGGCAAGGTCCTGATCCGGACCGCGGCCAACCTGACCCTCCTGTCGCCGCCCTTCATCGGCGCCTACTCCTGGGTCGTCCTGTTCGGGCGGAACGGCCTCGCCAACCAGTGGCTCCAGCCGCTCGGCTGGAGCCTGCCGCCGATCTACGGCTACGGGGGGATCCTCCTGGTCTTCGTCGTCCAGTACTTCCCCTTCGTGTTCCTCCTGGTCTCCGGGGCGCTCCGGTCGGTGGACCAGTCGATCGAGGACGCGGCGCTGAGCCTCGGCTCCCGGCCCCGGCGGGCCTTCTTCACGGCAATCCTGCCGGTGATCGCGCCGTCGCTGACGGCCGGAGCGCTCCTGGTGTTCATGGCCACCATGGCGGACTTCGGGACACCGATGATCATCGGCGAGGGCTTGCGGACGCTGCCGACCCTGATGTACGGCGAGTTCATCAACGAGCTGGGCGGCAACCCGTCCATGGCCAGCACGCTCGGGAGCCTGCTGATCCTCATCAACACGACGGCGCTCATGGCTCAGCGGTACTTCGCCTTCCGGAAGGCGTACAACGTCGTCTGCCTCCAGCCCCTCGGTCTCCGGCCGCTCGAACCCGGCCGGCGGTGGCTGGTCACGACCCTGATCTACGTGGTGGTGGCCGTCGCCCTCATGCCGGCGGCCACCATCGTCGTCTCGTCCTTCATGCCGACGCGGGGTCCGGTCATGTACGCCGGCCTGAGCCTGGGGAACTACCGCACGGTGCTCCACCTCGTCCCCCGGGCGATCGTCAACACCCTCGTCCTCACCGCCGCGGCCGTGCTCCTCGACGTCGGCCTGGGCATGCTGATCAGCTATCTCCTGGCGCGCCGCCGCTCGCGGGCCCACGCGTTGCTCGATGCGCTGGTCATGCTGGCCTATGCGATCCCGGGAACGGTCGTGGGGGTGGGCCTGATCATCGTCTACAACCGGCCGCCCCTGGTCCTGACCGGCACCTGGGCCATCCTGCTGATCTCGTACTTCATCCGACACCTGCCGTATCCCGTCCGCGCGTGCACGGCCATGCTCCAGCAGATCGACGTGCGGGTCGAGGAAGCCTCGATCAGCCTGGGGGTGCCGCCCTTCCGGACGTTCTGCCGGGTGACGGTGCCGCTGATGTTCCCCGCCATCGTGTCCGGCGCGACGCTGGCCTGGATCACGACGGTGGGGGAGCTGAGCTCGTCGATCCTGCTCTATTCGGGGCCCTGGGCGACGATGTCGGTGGAGATCTTCACCCAGGTCTTCAGCAACCACTTCGGGACCGCCTCGGCGCTGGCCACGATCCTCATCGTGGCGGCCGTGATCCCGCTGTTCCTGGCCTATCGGGTCCTCGGGGAGCGCTCCGTCGTGGCCCTGTGACGGAAGCTCTCGTGGCCCTCGAGGACGACGACCTCGCCCCCGCGCTCCAACCCGTCCGATCAAGCCGGCTGGTCAGCAGGACCTCGTGGAGGTACGGCCGAGTGGCAGGCGATGACGGGACGCGGCAGAACTCGGCCTTCAGGGCTTCAGCCGCTGCCTCCGAGGGAAAGAGCGAAACCGCGCGGACGAGGACGGTCATGCGCGCCAAATCGCCCCCATGAACCCGCATGAGCCCCAAGAGGAAGATACCGGCCTCCGGCCGATCGTTCCTGGCCGTCGTCCCAAGGAACTTCCACGCCTCGCTGGCGCGTTCGACATCGACGCCCACAGCCTGGCGCAAGATCGGGTCGATCGGGAACGTTCTGGGATCGAGCTGCGGCACCATTCGTGCTTGCACCATCGCCTTACCGCTTCGCTTTCTCTCCCGCGGCTAGACAGTATGACTTCCGAGAGGAGAGGCTGACCTCCGGCTCAACGCGGGTTAGCCTTTCGGCCAGAGCCGCCATGTGCTCTTGGCACATCACCCATCACGAGCTCGGAGGTCAGCCATGGACCACTCTAGCAAAGTCCTCGACGTGGGTCTCGACGTCCCCAAGGATGCCATCGCCGTCGCCTATGCGCCCGAGGACCGCGGCGCCGAGGTCGTGTCCCTGGGCTCGATCGGGACACGGCAGTGCGACATCGACACGCTGATCCGGAAGCTCCAGTCGAAGGGCGCGACGCCCGTGTTCGTCTACGAGGCAGGGCCGTGCGGCTACTGGCTGTATCGGTACCTCACCGCGAAGGCCTTGCCTGCCACGTTGTGGCGCCGTCGCTGATCCCGCGGAAAGCGGGGGACCGGGTGAAGACGGATCGGCGCGATGCGATCACGCTGGCCCGCTTGATGCGCAGCGGCGACCTGAGTTCGATCTACGTACCCGGCATCGAGGACGAGGCGCTCCGGGACTTGAGCCGAGGCCGTGACGACGCCATGCAGGATCTCAAGCGGAGCAAGCGCCGACTGAAATCGTTCCTGCTGCGGCAGTTACAGGCTCCGCCTCTTCCGATGGCTCGAGCAACCCCCATGAAGGCAAACGGCACCCGCGATCCGGGGGTCTTCGTGGCTCTTGACAGTGGAAGTCATATCAACGCCGCGGTGAGCGGCGCGCGGAGCGCGTCCGCTCCACTGCGAGGTTATGCGCTCCGTCGCGACGGCCGCCGTGTCTTATGGCTTCGGATGACCCCCGCGAGAGCCCGCAAGGCGTCGTTTGCCTCGCGGGCCCCGGGGAAGACGGCGGCAACGTCAGGGTCGAGCGTCACGACGAGGCTACCCTTTGCGTACAGGGCGGCGTACTTGTTCGGTCGAGAGCGACTGAAGTCGTACTCAGGGAGGACTTCGTCGAAGCCAACCTGACGTGTTCGCATTGTTCGCATCTTCTTAGGCCTTGCTTTCCTCATATTCCCTTCGCTCACGGCGCGTTGCTTTCCGCGCGCTGATCAGATGAATTGCCTCGCCGCGCTCGGTGAACATTACCACCAGGAGGCGGCGCCTGCCCGATTGGCCGAGCAGCACGAAGCGCTCCTCACCCTGCGAATGCCGAGGGTCATCGGTGATTCGGCCGAGCGGATCACCGAATACGTAGCCGCTTCCTCAAATGTGACCCGGTGCTTAGCACGATTGGCCGCTGCCTTCGGGCCGTACCACTCGAACCTTGGAGGTTCGGTCAACTGTCTGGGCTCATGGCTGTTGAATGCGCATAACGTTCGCGCTTCAGCCGCGGCGCTTTCGTTTCGTCGGCGCCGTCGGCTGCAAGCGCCTGTTAGCCGGCTTTGATCGAGGCCGTACTTCTGGCAGCAGTCTCCTCAATGCACCGAGCAACTGCTTTTCCACCTGCGCTCGCCGGACGGGATCGGCGTGGCCGATTCTGAAAGCCGTCTCGTCTCGCACTTGCCCGCCGTCATCGAACCGGCGAACCACCACTTCCAAAGGGTCGGATGGCCTGTCTCCTTTCCGGACGCTCTCGGATCGGGCCTTCAAGATTGCCACGACGAGGTCGATCACCGACTTGGCCAGGCCGATGCCAGCCGCCGTAAGAGCTACGTACGCGAGTACTTCGGGACCGCTTTCGTGTTCTTCGAAGCCGAGCCGCTCGACATCTGGATCGATCCGCTGCAATTCGGCATCGATCAAGTCGTACGCATGTGGAGAATGCTCGCGGTGAAAGCAGCCAGCGCTAACACGAACCTTGATCGAAACGGCCACCTCGCCTCGCTGCGCACGTCTGGATGCTCCGAACGCCGCCATTCGCGCACGGAACTGATTGCTCCATGTAGGCATGTTGTTCTGTTCTATCCGGCTAACGTGAGCGCTCAGCGGCCAGAGGGCGAGCATCGCGAACTCTAGGCCCACTGGAGCACAGAGTTGGACGGAGGTCAGCTCGCGAGGGCGCTATGGCCTGAAGCCTGCTCGGATCCACGAAACAGCCCAAACACCTAGCGCCACCGGCCACACAGTGCCAATCGGCGTGACGATAGTGAGAACAGCGGGCGCGATCTTGACCGACGGCACGTCCCAAACCACGCGCGGATCCTTCGGGTCGGGCCCGGAGCCTGGAACATACTCAATGAACCACCCATGGCCGGAAGGGCCTGCGACAAAATACTCGTACCCGACGCGGACACATACGATCAGTGCTCACGCGACGGAGAGTACGATCGCCAGCCTATGCCAGCCTCGAGGCCTGCTCATGTACTTTTACTCTGCCGTCCAACG
>DASYQW010000214.1 GCA_036005065.1 Candidatus Methylomirabilota bacterium
AGGACCAGACCGCCCCGCTCCTCGAGCACTACCGGAGCCGGGGGCGGCTGCGCGCCGTGGCGGCCGAAGGCGCCATCGAAACGATCCGGAGCGCCATCCGTCGGGCGGTGGAGGCCTGAGCCGTGCTCGACCTCAAATCCCCGCGGGAGATCGAGCTGATGCGCCGGGGCGGGTACGTCCTGGCCGACGTGATGGACCGCCTGCGCGCCACGGTCAAGGCCGGGATGTCGACGCTGGAGATCGACGCGGACGTGGAGGCCTTCATCACGGACCGGGGCGCCAAGCCCGCCTTCAAAGGCTATCGGGGCTTTCCGGCCACGGTGTGCGTCTCGATCAACGAAGAGGTGGTGCACGGGATCCCCTCGCCCCACCGCCGGCTGAAGGAAGGGGACATCGTGGGGCTGGACCTGGGATGCATCGTCGACGGGTACTACGCCGACTGCGCCTTCACCATGGCCGTCGGCGAGATTCCCTCCTCTGTCCAGAATCTCCTCGACGTCACCCGCCAGAGCCTCGAGGCGGCGATCGAGACGTGCCGGCCCGGGCGGCGCCTCTCCGACGTGTCGCACGCCGTCCAGAAGCATGTGGAGGCGCACGGCTTCTCGGTGGTGCGCGCGTTCGTCGGCCACGGCATCGGTCGCGCGCTGCACGAGGAGCCCCAGGTGCCGAACTTCGGTGAGCCCGGTCGCGGGCCTGAGCTGCGCCCCGGCATGGTGCTGGCGATCGAGCCGATGGTGACGATGGGAAGCTGGGAGGTGCGCATCCTCGACGACGGCTGGACGGCCGTCACCAAGGACGGTAGCCTGGCCGCTCACTTTGAGCACACGGTGGCGGTCGGCGAGGACGGGCCCGAGGTGCTGACCCGCCGGCTTTCCTCGGAGAGGGCGGACGTCGCGGCCCCCTCCCAAGCCTCCCCCCCGACGGATGGCGGGGGCAAAGCCCGCGCGCGCACAGGCTCGGGGCGGCGACGCTGAGATGACGAAAGAGGACGCGATCGAGGTGGAGGGGACCGTCGTGGAGCCGCTCCCGAACGCGATGTTCCGGGTCGAGCTGGACAACGGGCACCGGGTGCTGGCCCACGTGAGCGGCAAGATGCGGATGAACTTCATCCGCATCCTCCCGGGCGATCGGGTGAAGGTCGAGCTGTCACCCTACGACCTGACGCGGGGCCGCATCACGTACCGGTTCAAGTAATGTGAGGGGGCCTCGACGGCCCCCTCCCAAACCTCCCCCAGGAGGGGTTGCGGCGGCGAGGCCGCCGCTCGGACCGCTGCTTAATTAATTAAGTGCAGAGCAAACTCGGTCCCGGGCGCGCCTTAGTCTCGGAAGCTCGGAAGACTCTCTCGGGCGTCCGTGGGTGGGCGTCGGACTCGGGATCTCACTGAGGCCTCGCCGACCACGCACTATGGTGCCTGGCGGCCGCTATTCCCCGGCGACCCTGCTCAACAACTTGTCAGTGCGGTGCCGGAACTTGTCACTTCCCGTACCGGTTTTCACTAGGCCCTTCGTCTCGGATGGGAGGGCGCCGGGGTTCCCCATCTCGAATCCCGCGGCATCGGGCGGCTCCCGCCCGCCGCCCGAACGTGGCATGACCCTTGCTCTACCCCGGTGGCTCCGCCGAGCCGGGAGGGCATCGACTGTGAAGCTCCGCCGTTGGGTGCTGGGATGGACGGCCTCAGCCGTCCTGCTCCTCGTCCTCGCGTGTCCGGCCGCCGTCCAGGCGGCGGTCACGGTTCCCAGCGCGCAGTTTCCGACGGTCCAGTCGGCGATCAACGCGGTCCTCGGCGGCGCGCTTCCCAACGGGACCGTCATCAACGTCAAAGCCGGAACGTACCGGGGGGCCCTGGCCGCCAACAACACGGCGAAATCGTTCACCGTGCGGGGCGCCGGGCGGACCCTGACCCGGCTCACCGCGGTCGGGCTCGGCCAGTCGATCCTCTCCATGACGAACGTGACCGGCAGCGTCCGCTTCGAGGCGCTCGCGCTGGTGGGCACCGGCGTCGCCGGGCCGCGGGGTGGCGGCTTCACGCTCGTCCGGGCCTCGCCGACCTTCGTTAACTGCATCATTGAAGGGAATGCGGCGCCCGACGGCGGCGGCGGCATCCTGTTCGCCTCGAATGCCCGTTTCGAGAGCTGCATCATCCGGAACAACCGGGCCTCGCGCTTCGCGGGCGGCGTGCTGATGGTGGCCGGCTCGCGCCCGACCTTCGTGCGGACCCGGATCGAGGGCAACCGCTCCGGCGTGGTCTCCAGCATCGGGAGCGGGGGGGGTGTCCACGCCAATGACAGCTCCCCGACCTTCATCGCCTCGTCCATCACCGGCAATCACTCCAAGTTCGCGGCCGGGGGCCTCTTCCTCATCGGGCAGTTCGGCTCGCCCCGGGGGACGGCGACGCTGGTGATGCAGGACTCGGTGGTGGCGAACAACACGACGAGTCGCTTCAGCCCGAGCAGCAATCCGGCCGAGGGCGGCGGCATCCACATCGAGAACAACGCGATCGCCCGGCTGACGCGGGTCGGGGTTCGAGGGAACGTGGCCAATACCGGCGGCGGGCTGAACAGCTTCCGGGGCCGCTACGAGGTCACGAGCTCGGTGATCGAGTCGAACCAGGCGCTCGACCCCCAGTCGGTGGGCGGGGCCGGTGGCGGCGGCCTCGTGATCGGCGCCATCGTCCTCACGGACTCGGTGGTCCGCAACAACGTCTCTCGGACCGCGGGCGGGCTGGCCGCGGCGGGGCAACCGTCCTGCGGCAGCGGCGGGCCGTGTGCCAGCCTGGTGATGTCGAACTCCCTGGTGGACGGCAACACGTCCACGCGATTGGGCGGCGGCGTCCACGTGGCCCGGGGAACGGGCACGATCCAGCGGAGCCAGGTGTTACGGAACCGCGTCAATGGAGCCGGCGCATTCGGCGGCGGCGTCTTCGTCGCGAATGCCAGCGTCTCGATCACTGACAGCACGATCGCCGACAACAGCACGAGCGCGCTCGGCGGCGGCGTCTTCGTGGACAAGTCGACCGTCAACATCACCCACTCGGTGATCTACCGGAACTCCGCGACCACGTTCGGCGGCGGCCTGTTCGTGAACGGCGGAAGCCCGGCCTCGACGGGGACGGTGAGCCAGAGCATCATCGCCGACAACACGAACTTCCAGATCCACGAGGCGGTCTGTGCGCCGGCGACCGCGCCGTTCCTGACGTACCTCGGCAACACGATCAGCAACCGGGGGGTCTCCGATCTGTACCGGACGACGTGCTTCCCGCCCCGGCCGATCACCACCATCGAGGCCTTCAACGCGCTGCCCCGGTCGGACGGGAACAACTCCAACCCGCCGGTCTTCTCGACGTTCACGGCCACCCCGGCCCTGAGCCCCAGCGTCCTGGCCTGGACCGTGGCCGGAGCCACCACCGTCACCATCTCGGGGGTGGGCCAGGTCAGCGCGCCGACCGGAAGTCACGACGTCTCGCCGCCCTGCACGACCCCCTACGTGCTCACGGCCGACACCTTGAACGGGTCGGTCACCGCGACGGTCCATCAGCGCCGCTGCTAGTTCATGGGAGGGGGCCTCGACGGCCCCCTCCCAAACCTCCCCCAAGAGGGGTTGCGGCGGCGAAGCCGCCGCTCGGACGGCTGCTTCGAAGGACCCCGCACCCGGGGACGGGATGCCGGGTTCTCTGGCATAATGCCGCCTCGGGCCGGCGAGCGGGTGAAGGGTGCTTCGGACGTCGCGGAGGACATCACGATGCGGGCTGACCGACGAGCATCCGTCAGGACGGCGTGGCCTCTCGGTGTCCTTCTTCTGCTGGCGGTCCCCCTGGCCGCCGAGGCGGCGGTCACCGTGCCGAGCCCTCCCTTTCGGACGATCCAGGCCGCGATCAACGCCGTCGTGCGAGGCAGCCTGCCGAACGGCACCCTGATCAACGTCCTGCCGGGGACCTACCGGGAGGCGCTCGTGGTCTCGAGCACCGGGCGCTCGTTCACGGTGCGGGCGGTCCGGGGCGCGGCCCTCACCCGGATCGATGCCACCGGCAAGGGGCAATCCGCCATCACGATCCGGAACGCGAGCGGAGTCATCCGCTTCGAGGGCTTCCTGGTGACCGGCGGCCTGTTCCGGGTGGGCGCGGGCTTCTACATCCAGAACTCGGCCCCGACCTTCGTGAGCTGCATCGTCCAGGGGAATGCCGCCACCGCCGATGGCGGCGGCGGCGCGCTGGTCGGCGCCTCGCCCATCTTCCGGAGCTCCATCATCCGGAACAACCGGGCCGCGCGCTTCGGGGGCGGGCTGGTCATGGTGCTCGGCTCACGCCCCGTCTTCACCAGCACGCGACTCGAGAACAACGAGTCGGGCCGCGACTCCCCGGTCGGGAGCGGCGGGGCCGTGCACGCCAACGACAGCTCGCCGACGTTCATCTCCTCCGTCATCGCCGGGAACCGCTCGAAGTTCGCCGCCGGCGGCATTTTCGTCCTGGGCCAGTTCGGCTCCCCGCGGGGGCCGGCGACCCTGGTCATGCAGGACTCGACGGTGGCCAACAACATCACGAGCCGCTTCAACGCCGCCAGCAACCCGGCCGAGGGGGGCGGCATCCACATCGAGAACAACGCCATCGCCCGGCTGACGCGGGTCGCGGTCCGGGGAAACGTGGCGAACACCGGTGGCGGGCTGAACAACCACCGCGGCGCTCTCGAAGTGACCGGGTCCATCATCGAGACGAATCAGGCGCTCGATCCGCAGGGCGTGACGGGGTTCGGCGGAGGCCTCCACGGCCAGATCATCACGCTGGCCGACACCGTGATTCGCAACAACGTGGCGCGGCTCGGCGGGGGCATCCTGGTGGCCGGGCAGCCGAGCTGCGGCGGTGGCGGCACCTGCGGGAAGCTGACCATCACCGACGCGCTCGTGCTCGGCAACGCCGCTTCCGTCCAGGGCGGCGGAATCCACGTGTCGCGCGGAACGCTCAGCGTCCTGCGGACCCAGGTGTTCCGCAACCGGGTGGCCGGGGCGGCGGACGCGCTCGGCGGCGGCATCCTGGTGAACATGGCCAGCGGGACGATCGCGGATACCGCGATCGTGGAAAACACCTCCACCAATCTGGGCGGGGGGGTGTATCTCAACGAGGCTCCGGTCAACATCACCCGGTCGGTCGTCTACCGGAACTCGGCCGGCGCCCGGGGGGGCGGGCTTGCCGTCTTCGCCGCCAGCGCGCTGGCCGGGACGGTTCAGACGAGCATCCTGGCGGACAACAGCCATTTCCAGATCCACGACGGGGGCTGCCCGCCCACGGCCCCGCTCCTCACGTACCTGAACAACACGATCACCAGCCCGGCCGCCGACCTGTACCAGCCGAGCTGCGATCCTCCCATCCGGAGCATCGCTCAGTTCAACGCGCTGCCCCGGACCGAAGGCAACAACTCGAACGTGCCGAGGTTCGTCTCCTTCGCGGCGGTCCCCGACCTCACCCCGAGCGTGCTCAGCTGGAGCATCGGACGGGCTCGGAGCATCACCATCTCGGGCATCGGGGCCGTGACCGCCCCGACCGGCACCCGCGACGTGTCCCCCCGGTGCACGACGGCCTACGTGCTGAAGGCGGATACCCTGACGGCGCCCGTGACGACAACCGTCCGCGGCCGGGGGTGCTAGATCATGGGAGGGGGCCTCGACGGCCCCC
>DASYQW010000215.1 GCA_036005065.1 Candidatus Methylomirabilota bacterium
TCGGGTCGTGAGCCGCGAGCCGCTCCCCGGGCTCTCGCGTCTTCTCATCGGGATGGTCCATCTGCTGCCGCTCCCCGGAAGTCCGCGCTGGGGAGGGTCGCTGGCCCGGGTCGTCGACCGCGCCGTGGCCGACGCGCGGGCCCTCGCGGGGGCGGGCTTCCACGCCTGCCTGATCGAGAATTACGGCGACGCGCCGTTCAGCCCGGGGCGGGTGGACCCGGCGACGGTCGCTGCGCTGGCGGTCGTGGTCACCGAGGTGCGGCGGGTCGTCCCGTGTCCGGTCGGGGTGAACGTCCTCAAGAACGACGCCCAGGCCGCGCTCGCGGTGGCGGCGGCGACCGGGGCCGCGTTCATCCGCGTCAACGTGCATGTGGGCGCCGTCGTGGCCGACCAGGGGCTGATCCAGGGCGACGCCTACGCGACCCTCCGCTATCGCCGTCTCCTCGGCACCGACACCCGCCTCTTCGTCGACATCGGCGGCAAGCATGCGGTCCCCCTCGCACCTGTCGAGCTCGAGCACGTCGCCCGGGATGCCGCCGAGCGGGGCCTGGCCGACGCGCTGGTCGTCTCCGGGCCGGCCACTGGCGAGGCCACGTCGCCGGGTGACCTCAAGCGCGTGCGCGCGGCGCTCCCGGACCGGCCGATCCTGGTGGGCTCCGGCGTGACCCCCGAGACCATCGGCCCGCTGCTCGCCCTCGCCGACGGCGCCATCGTCGGCACCTGGCTCAAGCGCGAGGGCCGGACGGTGAACCCGGTGGATCCCGAGCGAGCCGCGGCCCTCGCGCGCGCCGCGAGAGATCTGAAGCCCGGCGGGCCATGACGGACCTCCGATACGTGCGGGAGAGCGGCCGCTACGCGAGCCGCGAGCACGACTTCGGCGGGGACGCGATGGAGGTCAGCGTCCTTCGCTGAGGCTCACCCGAGCCCAGCCGGTCTGCGCCGTCGCCCGCACGGCGTCCATCACCCGCTGCACCACGAGCCCGTCGCGGAAGGTGGCGGCGGGCGCGACCGGACCGCCATCGAGGATGGCCGTGACCAGGTGGTCGACGAGCCGGACGAACGAGACGCCCCACAGCGTGACGTAGTTCATGCCGGGGGGCGGGGCCAGCGTCTCCGGCGCGGTCAGCTCCGCCAGCTCCTGGCCCTTTCGCGCGCCCCAGAGGCGTTCGGACTCGTCGAGGACGAGCGTGCCTTCGTCGCCCCACACTTCGACCCTGGGACCGCGCGCGTGGGCGGTCACGACGCTGGCGAGGATCGTTCCGACGGCGCCGGCCGCGAACCGGAGGGAGAAGACGGTGAAGTCGTCGGCTGTCGCCGCCCGGCGCCCCGACCCGTCGGGGAGCGGCCGCTCCTTGACATACGTCTCGGTGGTGCCGCAGACCGCCTCGATCTCGCCGAGACAGTAGCGGAGCAGGTCGATCTGGTGCGAGCCCACGGCTCCCAGGAGCCCGCCTCCCTGCGCGGCATCCGCCCACCAGGTCCAGGGCCGGCTCGGGTCGGCGCGGCCGGGGCCGACCAGCGTCAGCAGCGCATGCCGGGGCTGCCCGACGAAGCCGTCGGCGATGAGGGCTCGGACCTTGCGCCGGTTCGGGTTGAAGCGGAGCTCGTGGTCGATGACGTGCACGACTCGCGCGCGCTCGGCGACGTCCAGCATCTCCGCCGCCTCGGCCGTCGAGAGCGCCATCGGCTTCTCACAGAGGACGTGGCGCTTGGCGGCCACGGCCGCCAGCGTCATCGGGTGGTGCAGGGATGGGGGCGCCGTGATGCTCACCAGATCGAGATCGGCGGCCGCGAGCTCGTGATAGGTGGCGAAGGCGTGCGGGACCCCGAAGCTCTGGGCGACGGCTCGCGCCCTGTCCGGCTGGCCGCTCGCCACCGCCACCACCTCGGCGCGAGGGTGAGCCTGGAAGGCCGGAATCTGCACCGTGCTGCCGAACCCGGTCCCGATGACGCCGACCCGGAGCTTCTTGGCCCTCATCCGCGTACCTCCTTCCGTGACGCCGCTCCGACACCCGCCAGCGTGGCCAGGATCTCCGGCCCGAACGCCTCGACCCGCCAGCGCCGCAGGCCCGGCACCTCGACCAGGGCGACCCGGTCACCCGGGGGCGAGGCCGCCAGGAGATCGATCAGGCGCTGCGGCAGGAGCACGCCCGGATCGAGTCCCGCCCGAGTCGCTGCCTCCGCCCGCCAGCGGCGCAGCGCTTCCCCCCGCTGCTGCACGATGGCCAGGATGACCGGACGCTGGCCGCGCGATCCCCGAAGGTCCTCGGGGAGCGGCGCCGCCAGCCCGCGGGCGATGGCCTCGAGGATTCCCTCGCCGTAGCGGGTCTGGAGACGCGGCGAGAGCCCCAGGATCCCGCCGAGGGCGGCCCGGTCCCGCGGCTGCGCCGCGGCGAGCGCCACCAGGGTCTCGGGGCTCACCACCTTGAACGGTGGCCGGCGCTCGGCGCGCGCCCACGTCTCGCGCTGGGCGTGGAGGGCGCGGAGGACGGCCAGCGCGCGGGGGTCGAGGCGCCCGGCTCCGCGGAGCCGGCGGTACCCGTCCACATCCGGGGCGCGTTCGGCCACCGGATGCGCGGCGAGGGCCTCGCACTCCTCGGCGAGCCACGCCTCCCGCCCGAGCGCCGTCAGCTCGGCCCGGAGGCGCTCGCGCAGCGCGAACAGATGACGCACGTCCTCGGCTGCGTACGCCTCCTGGGCCGGGGGGAGGGGCCGGCGGGCCCAGTCCGCCTTCTGCTGGGACTTGACGGGCGTGATGTCGAGGTACTGCCGGAGGAGCGCGTCGAGCCCGAGCTCGCGGAGGCCGAGGAAGCGGGCCGCCAGCATCGTGTCGAAGATGTTGGCGAACGTGAAGCCGAAGTCGCGCTTGAGGTAGGCGAGGTCGTTCTCGGCACTGTGGAGCACTTTGGCCGTCGCCGGATCGGCGCAGACCGGGCGGAGCGGCTCGAGGTCCGGGAGGGCCAGGGGGTCGACGAGGGACACGCGGCCCTGCGCGTCGGCGACCTGAACGAGGCAGAGCCGCTCGGGGTAGTGATGGAGGCTGTCGGCTTCGGTGTCGAGGGCGACGGCCTCGGCGCCGGCCAGCTCGCGCCCGAGCCGCCTGAGCTCGGGCGACGTCCGAATCCAGGTCGGGGCCTCGGGCACCCCCCCAGGATACCAGGGGTCCTACTAGGGTTCCAGCGATGGCGTCACTCGGGCTTTGGCGTAGGTTCGCCGTCGGCGGACTGGGAGGACCCGAGGTGGCTATAAATTGCCGAGGACGAACTCGCGGATTCGACGCAGCTCTTCGGCGCGGAGGTCTTCCACTTCGTCGGGGACGAACCCTTGCAGGTCGTATCGAGCCGCTCGCGAATCGTCCTTAAGCTGGCGATAGTCAATGTAGATCGCGGGGTTCATGCGAAAGACGCGCAGACGCTCGAAGAGGCGATCTATATCTCCGTAGCTCGAAATGTTGGTGAGGTGGTGTCTGGCAGCCAGCGCTCGGATGTAGTGAAGCGCTGCGTAGAAAATCACTGTCACCGCCCAATCCAAATAGGGGGGAACGCGGAATGTCGAATGTCTGAAGGAATTGCTCGTTGTGTTGGGCCTGGCGAAGATGGGCTGCCTGCGTGGGCATCGAGATGTCTGGAATCTTTAGCGGTGATCGCGGTAGAAGAGAATCCTCCCTTGCAAATCGTCGGCGAGGAACGAATGGAACTCCACTCGGTCCAATGCCACGACATTGAAATCGAACGAAGTGTCCGGTGCTTCCTCCATCAATCGAAGTTCTTCTTGGTACACGTGGCGCCGGACGAGCTTGTCGCGTTCACGTATGAATGCCCAGATCCGATGGGTGTCATTCTCTCGCGCGCAGGTGACAGCAATGACTTGCGGCAGACGACCGACGCGCTTGGCGAAACTGCATATCGAGGGCTGGATGTCCTCTCCCATTGGTGACGCGGGATCAATCACGTTCCAAGGACTCGTCGCGAAAGTGAGGTTAGGCGGCGTCGGGCATCTCTGTCAAGATTGGCGCGACGGGCGTGTGCCCGACAGGCATGTCCTGGCCCACACTTGAGAAGCAGGCGCGCTTCGCCGCGCCGGGCGGGTGACGCCCACCAACAGGACCTTTCAGTTCGCGAAGGGGACAAACCCCTATCGGGCGGACCTGCCGCGAGGGTGCAGCCTGACCTATCGCTTGTCCGGGTCGGGGTGAACACGTGGGTCTTTCGCAGCGGTCGGGCGCTCCGCCACCGATCCCTGAGCGTCTGGGCTCAGTCCTCGTGCCAGCGCTCCAGGAGCCGCCCGCCGAGGGAGCGATGGCCCAGGAAGAAGTAGGTGATCATCGCGACGGCCGCGAGGAGGTTGGCGATCGCGACGTTCCACCACAGGAGGGCGCCGACCAGCGCCTCGTCGAGGGCCGACACGAACCCCAGGAAGAAGAGCTCGAAGCACCAGAAGAGGATGAACAGCCCGAGCAGGATGCGCGGCTCCCGCTCGGCCGCCACCAGGAGGGCGGCGGCCAGGACGCCGAAGAAGGCGAAGGCCGCCACGTGGAGCACGGTATAGCCGAGCGCGAGGTCGAGCCGGATCTCGAGGAGCTTCGGGTCGCGCAGGCCTTCGAAGATGGCGGCCCCCAGCAGGGACGGGGTCCGCAGCGGCTGGAAGGCGAGCGTGTCGTAGATCAGGAACCACAGGGCGACGACGGCCGCCCCGATGAGCCCGGCCAGCAACCCCTCGCGGATCACACCGACCCAGCGACCGAGGAGCGTCCGGGCCAGCGGGCGGTGCCCCGCGAAGAAGTAGCCGAGCATGCCGACGGCGGCCAGGAAGTTCCCGATGAGGATGGCCCACCAGTGCAGCACCCCGAGGAGCGGCCGGGCCAGGAAGACGATGAGGGCCAGGAAGAAGATCTCGAAGGCCGCGAAGAAGATGACGAGGGCGAGCAGCATCGCCGGCTCGCGCTCGGCTCCCGCCACGAGGAACGCCGCCACGATCCCGATGACGATGAAGACCAGGACGTGCGCCGCCGTGTAGGCGAGGACCGGGAGGAGGGCGGGTGACACGGCCGCCGGGTCCCGCACGCCCTGGAAGAGGGTGGCCCACAGGAGGGCCGGCGTCCGGAGCGGGGCCAGCTGGATCAGGTCGAAGATCAGGAACCACACGGCCACGGTGGCGGCCCCGATGAGGCCGGCGATGATCCCCTCGCGTACGACCGCGCGCTTCATCTCCCACTCCTAGTTCTTCGGGGGGTCTCGGAAGACCCCCCCGATGCCCCCCCCACAGATGAGGCGGGCC
>DASYQW010000216.1 GCA_036005065.1 Candidatus Methylomirabilota bacterium
CTTTCCGCCAGGCGAGGAGCCGCCCGCTGACTGATGGGTCGCGGACGCCGGATGTGAATCGGGGCCCTGGGCGGTGGCAGGCCTCGCGCCCGCGGAGCCAGCTTGACAGCGCCGACCGATCGCGACAGCATTGGGGCGCACCGCGTATGCTCTCCTCGCCAACGCCCCTCGGGGCCGGATGCCCGAAAGGAGGCCTTTCGTGAGGTACACGACGTGTGCCGTCATCCTAGTCGCGCTGCTCGGCTCGGCCTCGCTTTCCTTCGCCCAGACCGACTGCAAGTCGGTCGTACCGGCCTCGCCGTGGGGCCCTAACGACCAGACCGGCGCCACCAATCGGGTCACCCCGGCCGTGACCAAGGCAGCGGCCACGGAGATCCAGGAGGGCAAGGTCATCCTGATGTCCCATGTCTTGGTGGACGGGATCCCGCTCTTCGGGTCCCGCTTCACGAAGACCATTCTCACCGCCACCACCCTTGCGCCCGGCGGCGCGCTGGGCGAAAACCAGCTGACCTACATGGAGGACACCTGGCTCAGCCAGAGCCACGTCGGCACGCATCTCGATGGGATGGGGCACATCGGGCGGAAGGATTGCTACTACAACCAGACCCCCATGGGGAAGTACATCAACCAGAACTACATGACCCGCCTTGGCCTCGAGCATCTCAAGAGCTTCGCCACCCGCGGCGTGCTCGTGGACGCGGTCCGCGTGTTCGAGCAGGCGGGCAAGCTGAAGAGCAACCCCGCGTGCCGGAAGCCGTGCCTCGACAAAGGAACGGTGATCACGGCCGCCGACATCCAGGCTGGCCTCAAGATGTACAACGTGACCCTGCGCGAAGCCGACATCGTGGTCGTCCACACGGGCTGGGGTGACCTGTTCATGCAGTACCCCGCCAAGAACGCCGAGTTCAACTCGGGTGAGCCCGGCATTGGCAAGGACGCCGCCAAGTGGCTGATCGACCAGAAGGTGGTGGCGGTCGGTGCCGATCAGTGGGCCGTCGAGGTCATTCCCGGGGAGGATCCGAAAGAGGCGTTCATCGTCCACAACATGCTGATCACGGACAACGGCATTCACATCATCGAGAATGTGCGCACCGATCTGATGGCCGAAGAAGCGGCCCGCACCGGCCGCGCGACGTTCTTTTTCAGCATGACGGTGCCGAAGGCGGTCGGTATGACCGGGAACTTCGTTGCCATCGAAGGGATCCGCTAAGCGGGAGAGTCCGCCCCCGCGCACGCCGGCGCCTCCGGAGAGGCGCTGGCGTGTCCTCGCCGCCGTCGCGCTCGCGTGTCTCGTCGTCGGGGCCGCGGCCGGAGGGCCGGCGCCGCGTGCCGCCGAACCTCGGTACCTCGTCGCCTTCGCGAATCTCACCGGGGAACCCGGCGTGGCACTCGAGGGGACCGGCTTCACCGGCGGTGATGTCCGCGAGAGCTTCTTGCTGGCCGTCCGAGACCTGCCGATCGACCTCGTGTTCTACGATAACCAGCGGGATGCAAGCAAGGCCGTCGCCAACGCCATCGATGCGATCGACCGGAAGGTGAACCTGTACATTCAGTATCACCAAGACCTGGCGGCGAATCTCGAGGTCGCCGAGAAGTTGCGGACGGCCGGCATTCCGGTGCTGGCTGTCAACTACCCAGTCCCGGGGGCGCCGCTGTATACGGCCGACAATCTCGCGGCGGGCCGGATCGCCGGCGACACCCTGGGCGCTTTCGCGAGCCGGAACTGGCCCGGGCAGCCGCTCCTCGGCGTCTTGGTGGGAGCCCTGGGCGACCAGGCCAGTCGAACGCCCGAACGGGCGCAAGGCGTCGCCGAGGGACTCAAGCGGCACCTGCCGACCCTGCGGCCGCTGAGTCTCGACACGCACGGCAATCCGAGTCAGGTCGCGCCGCTCCTCGGCAAGGCGATGGCCGCCCATCCGGGCGCGAAGATCGTGGTAGCCGCCATGGACGACGCCACCGCGCTGGCTGCCAAGGGCGCGCTCGAGGCAGCCGGACGCGCGCAGGACGCCGCGATCGTGAGCCACGGTGTCGACCGATCGATTCACGGGGGCGTCAGCGAGCGGAAGGAGATCGATCCGTACAACCGCGGCAGCATCGTGATCGGATCGGTCGCGTTTTATCTCGACCGATACGGCTACGACATCCTATCCCTCGCCCTGCGCATGCTCCGCGGCGAGCCCGTGCCGCCGCGGACCACAACCCGTCATCAGCTGATCACCGCAGCCAATGTCTGGCGGGAGTACCCGCCCCGTGACATGAACTGAGGCCCACGGGGCTTCAGGGCCGGCGCCCCGGCTCCGCGATGAAGATCCCCTCGACACCCTCGCCGGTCGCGGTCGTTGCGGTGGCAAACGTGACGCGGCCGGCGGCGATGGCGGCGATCGGATAGAGCCCGAACGAGGCGAGCGGCCCGACCCCTGGCAGGTCGTCCCCGACACCGACGATGCGGCGGAGGCCGTCCGGGGCGGCCACGAAGACGGCAACGGTCGTAGCGCTGCGGTCCACGGCTGCGGTGAAGGCGATCGGGCCGTCAGCGGCCACCGTCGGCCACAGGCCGAAGTGGGCGAACACGCCGCCGCCCGGCGCCGGGTCGCCGAGTGCCGCCACCGGGCGGACCCGGCCGCCGTCGGCCGCGAAGATCCCGCTCGCCACCGGCGCGTCCTTCAGCGTCGCGAGGAAGACCAGGGCGCCGGTGTCGTTCAGCGCGATCCGCTCGGAGAACTTGGCGAAGATGCCGCCGAGAGGCGTGGGCTCCCCCGCGCCGACGAGCATGCGGAGGGGACCGCCATCCGCGAGGAAGAGGCCGCCCGGCACCGCGCGACCCTCCACGACGGCCGGGAAGGCGACGTGTCCGCGATCGCTGACCACTGGCACGCCGAAGCCCGCAAACGTTCCCCCCGCTGGGGCGGGCTCGCCTTGGACCACGACCTTTCGAAGCCGACCGCCGGCCCTGACGTAGATGGCTTCAAGGCTTTCGCGGCCGCGCCGGACCGTGGCGAGGAACGCGACGTCCCCGCGGTTGTTCAGCGCGGGGACGTCGACCGCGGCCAGGGTGCCGGCGGGGACGCCGGGCGCGGCATCCCCGGCCAGCGCGATCGTCCGGAGGCGGCCGCCGCTCGCGACGAACACACCCTCCACCGTCCGGCCGCCGCTGACCGCCGCCGCGAAAGCGATGGTCCCCGCGTCGTTGAGCGACGGGATGGGATGCTTCGCGAAGCCGGACAGGGTGCCGCCGCCGGGAGCCGGATCGCCATCGACGGCAACCTTCCGGATGCGGTCGCCCGCGGTGACGAAGAGCCCTTCGCCGGCCGGACCCCGGAGCAGGGTCGCGAAGAACGCAACCTGACCGCGCCGGTTCACGGGGGCGAGCACGGGCTGCGCTTCCACGCTGACGTGCTCGAAGCGGCCGCCGCCCGGAGCCGGCTGGCCCATGAGCACGATGGGCCGAATACGGAACGGCGGCGGCTCGGCGTGGCCGGATCCGCTGGCGAGGAGTGTGATCAACGCTGCGAGAGGGAGTCGCCGGATCATTGCGCTGGAGTATAGAGAGGTGCTGCAATGGGGTCAAATGCGGACGCGGATCGGGCTGGGCGCGCTACTCGGACTCCTGGCGATTACCGCGCCGGCGCCCTCCACCCAGCACGCGGATCCGGCGATGCTCCGCGGCGCCTGCTACTGCCGGGCCGGGGGCCGGTTAACGTGCCTGGGGGAATTCACCCGGGTCGCGTGCGAGCGCCGCTGCGCCGAGGACTTCTGCGACGACTGGTTCTGGCTGGAGCGGCGCCCGTGCTGGAATTGGGGCTACGGTGGATGACCGCCTCGCGTCCGCTCGTTTCGCGCCGCTCGACGCCGGTGGGCCGCGCGAGTGCGGGTCGACCCGGGCCGCGAGCAGCAGAGCCGTCGATTTTCGCGTCGGACGCAGGGAACCGTGAGGCATCCGGACCATAGCATAGCCCGCAAGCCGGCCAACCGCTGCCGAGCCTAGCTCGCGGCCGGGCCGCAATGTACCGACGACGCCAGCCTCACCGCGCTTGACAGACGGCACGCGACCGGCTATGGTCGCCCCGCCGCACTCACAAATTCGATGAGCGGGGGATTCTGGTACGATGATGCCTCGGCTCATGCTCTGCAATGCGCCCTTCGGGCGCGACGTCGTGGCGGTGCGGGACTACGTCGGCGCTCGCGGGTATGACGGCGTGGAGTGGGGGCTCGACAACATGCGGGTCGCGGTGGCCCGCGCGCGCCGCCAGCGGACGCTCGACAGCTTCCGCAGCGCGGCGCCGCTCGCCTCCCTCCACGCGCCCTACACCGATCTCGAGCTGGGCCACCGGGACGGCGAGTACGCCGCCGCGGCCCTCCGGATCCTCCGAGAGTACGTCGACGTGACGGCCGACCTCGGCGCCCGTCACCTGAACCTCCACGTCGGCTCCCACGCGCTCGAGCCGGAGGAGCTGTCATGGCACACGCTCATCCGGAACCTGACCGTGTTGCTCGAGTACGCCGCCGGGCGCGGCGTCCTCGTGACGGTCGAGAACCTCCGGCTCGGGCTCACCAGCGATCCGGAGACCTTCGCCCGGCTGCTTCGCGCAACCGGCGCGCCGGCCTGCTTCGACCTCGGTCACGCGCACGGCAGCGCCTGGGTCCAACGCCGCCACGGTTCGGTCGTGGACGTCCTGCGCGCCGTGCCGACGCGGGTCGCCGCCGCCCACGTGTACTATACCGAGACGGAGGATACCCACCACCCCGCCACCGACGTCGCCCAACTCGGTCCGGCGCTCGACGCGCTGGTCGACGCGCGCTGCGACTGGTGGGTCGTCGAGCTCCACACCCGGGACGCCCTCGAACGGACGCGGGCGGTCCTCGACCAGTACCTGACGCTCCACGCAGGAGGTGTCCGTGCGTCGTGACCGGATCCTGGGGCTCGGCCTGCTGGCGGTGCTGGCCACGGCCGTGCCCGCCGGTGCTCAGGGCCGGCCGGTGATGGTCTACGGGGTCATCCACGAGTACACGCTCGCCCGGCTGATGCAGCTCTACGAGCGCCAGACCGGGGGCAAGGCGGACTTCATCCGACTTTCGGCCGGCGAGGTGGCGACCCGCGTCCAGGCCGAGCGCCAGGCGCCGAAGGGCGACGTCGTCTTCGGCATCTCCCGCGCCATCGCCGAGTCGATGAAGGCCCAGGGGCTGCTGCAGCCGTACAAGACACCGCGCCGGGCCGAGGTGCCGGTGCGCTACGTCGACCCCGAGGGTCACTGGACGGGCAGCTCGCTGACCGTCCAGGGCATCGCCATCAACACCGAGCGGTGGAAGAAGGACTTCGGCGCGGCGCCGATGCCGAAGACGTGGGAGGACCTCCTCGACCCGAAGTACCAGGGGTTGATCGTCGCCCCCAGCCCGCTCTCCTCGGGGACGGGCTTCACCTTCGTCGTCGGGCAGTTCTTCCGCCTCGGTGAGGAGAAGGGCTGGGAGTATCTCACGGCGCTCGACAAGAACGTCCGCTTCTACACGCCGAGCGGCATCGCCCCGACCCGGATGGTGGCCGCCGGCGAGTTCCTCATCGCCATCACGTTCGCGCACGACGCGCTCAAGGCCATCTCGGCCGGCTACCCGGTGACGCTAGTCCACCCGGCCGGCGTGAGCTGGGACATCGGATCGGTTTCGCTGATCAAGGGCTGCCCGAACCCCGAGGGCGGGAAGAAGTTCGTCGACTGGGTGCTCGGCCACGACCCGATCCAGCTCGTCGTCGACCTGAACTTCGAGGGCTCGCTCCGCTCGGACGTGAGCCTGCCGCTCGGCGCCACGCCGCTGGACAAGCTCGACCTCGTCGACTACAAGCTCGACTGGGCGGCCCAGCACCGGGCCCGGATCCTCAAGCAGTGGGGGGAGCTCTTCAAGAAGTAGGGCGGGCCGGGCGCCCGACGCGCTTCGCGCCGCTGCCCCGCGCGCTCAGCCTCGACGCGGCCAGCGCCGTCGCGCTCGGCCTCGTCGTCGTCGGCCTCGGCGGGTTCGTCGTCCTGCCCGTCGCGCGGGTTCTCGTAGAGCCGGGGTGGGCCGAGTGGGGACGGCTCCTTACCCAGCCGCGCTACCTCCGGCTGGCCGGCAACACCCTGCTGATCGCGGCTCTTTCCACCGTCTCGGCCGTCGCCGTTGGCTTCCTCTTCGCCTTCGCCACCTCTCGGCCTGACGTGCCGGGGCGGACGCTGTTCAAGCTGGTCGCCATCCTGCCGCTGGTCTCGCCTCCGTTCGTCGGCGGGCTGGCCTTCATCCTCCTCTTCGGCCGCCGGGGGGTGATCACCCACTCCCTCCTCGGCCTGTCGGGGGACATCTACGGCTGGCACGGAGTGTGGCTGGTCCAGACGCTGGCCTTCTTCCCGATCGCGTACCTCACGCTGGCCGGTGTCCTGCGCCGGATCAACCCGACGCTGGAGTACGCGGCCCAGGACCTGGGGGCCCGGGGGTTCGCACGGTTCCGCACCGTGACGCTCCCGCTGGCGCTCCCCGGGCTGGCGAGCGCCGCGCTGCTGGTCGGGATCTACACGCTGAGCGACTTCGGCAACCCCATGCTCGTCGGCGGTCCCTTCAAGGTCCTCGCCACCGAGACCTACACGCAGGTGACCGGCTGGGGTGATCTGGGAACGGCGGCCGCGCTGTCCACGGCGTTGCTTGTCCCGAGTCTGATGCTCTTCTGCCTGCAGCGCTATGCGCTCGAAGGGCGCGGCTCGCACGCCACGGTCACGGGGAAGGGGAGCTTCCCGGCGCCGCCGCCGACGTCCCCGCTCCTCCGCGGCCTGCTCGTGGCCGGCTGCGGGCTCGTCGCGCTGGTGCTGGTCGCGACGTACGCCGGCGTCTTCGTCGGCGCCTTCGCCCGGACCTGGGGGGTCGACTGGCGCTTCACGATCGACAACTTCGAATACACGGTCTTCCGGGGCCGCCAGCTATGGAACAGCGTCCGGTTCGCCGCGCTGGCCGCGGCCGGCGGCGCCGTCTTCGCGGTGCTGGCCGCCTTCCTCCTCCAGCGCGGTCGCTTCCCCGGCCGAGCGGTCCTCGACTTCGCGGCCGTCCTGCCGGGGGCCCTCCCCGGGACGCTCCTCGGGGTGGCGTACATCCTCGCCTTCAACACCCCGCCCCTTGCCCTGACCGGGACCGCGGCCATCGTCGTCGCCGCCATGCTCTTCCGGACCCTGCCCGTCGGGTACCGGGCGGCGGTGGCCGCGCTCGCCCAGATCGCGCCCAGCATCGAGGAGAGCGCCGCGGATCTCGGCGCCCGGCCCATCCGGACGCTCCGGGACATCACCCTGCCGCTCATCCGGGCCGCGTTCACGAGCGCGGTCGTCTTCACGTTCGTCCGGTCGATGAACACGCTGAGCGCCGTCGTGTTCCTCGTGTCGCCCGGGACCGTCGTCGCCTCGGCGTCGATCCTGGCCCTCGCCGAGCACGGCGATTGGGGTCAGGCGAGCGCGATGGCGGCGAGCCTGATGACGGCGGCGTTCATCGTGCTGCTCGGCTTTCGTCTCGCCACCGGCGGTCGCGTCCGGCTCTTCGAGCTCTGATGCCCGAGCTGCACGTCCGGCTCGACGGTCTGGTCAAGCGCTTCGGCGACACGGTCGCGGTGGCCGGCGTGTCGCTCGACATCCCGCGCGGGAGCTTGACGACCATCCTGGGTCCGAGCGGCTGCGGCAAGACGACCGTGCTCCGGCTCATCGCCGGCTTCCTGAGGCCCGACGCCGGCGACATCTGGATCGGCGGCGTCGCCCAGCGCGGCGTCCCCCCCTACGCCCGGCCCACCTCCACGGTCTTCCAGGAGTACGCCCTCTTCCCCCACATGAGCGTCTTCGACAATGTCGCCTATGGGCTTCGGCTCCGCCACACCTCGCGGCCGGCCGTCGCGGAGCGGGTGCGCGAGATGCTGCGGCTCGTCCGCCTGGAGGGGTTAGAGGGGCGGTTCCCCCGCGAGCTGTCGGGCGGCCAGCAGCAGCGGGTGGCGCTCGCACGCGCGCTTATCGTCGAGCCCCAGGTGCTTCTGATGGACGAGCCACTCTCGAACCTCGACGCGCAGCTTCGCGTCAGCGTCCGGGCCGAGGTCCGCGAGCTGCAGCAACGCCTCGGCATCACGACGGTCTACGTGACCCATGACCAGGAGGAGGCCCTCGCGGTCTCCGACCGGATCGCGGTCATGGCGAGCGGGCTTCTCCGTCAGGTGGGCACGCCCCGCGAGATCTACGAATCCCCGGCGGACCCGTGGGTGGCGGGCTTCGTCGGCCAGGTCAACCTGCTCCGCGCGACGCTCGACAGCGGCCGGCTGCGGATCGGCTCGCTAGTCCTGCCGCTTCCCCCCGACTTCTCCGGCGCCGGCGAGGTTGTCGTGGCGCTCCGGCCGGAAGCGATCCGGATCGCATCGCCGGGCGCCGCAGGCGACGGCCTCGCGGCTCAGGTGCTGTCGGCGACCTACCTCGGCACCACGGTGCGCTACCGGGTGGGGCTCGGTGCCCAGACCTTGATCGTCGACGCGCACGATCCAGCCGGCAAACCCCTGTTGACCGGAACGGTCACCATCGTCGTCGACCCGGGCCGCCTGCGCATCTGGCCCGCTCCCGTGGCCCCTTGACGCCAAGCCCAGGTCGGCTAACCGTTTCGCCACACGTTTCGCCATGGCGCACCCCGCTCTGCGTCCTGTCCGAGGAGCGCCGGGAACTCCGCAGCCGGGCTGATCTGGGACCGCCGCCTTCCACGCTGATCGTCGACCCCGTGGACGGCTCCGAGAACTTTCGCCGCGGCATCGAGCTGACGGCCTTCTCCGGTCGCCGTGCTGCCGGCCGGCATTCCCCTCGCGCCCGCGGAGATGGTCGCCGGCGTCCTGGGCAACGTGTTCACGGGCACGCGCGACCGCGCGGACGCGCCCTCTCCGCGGGCCTTGGTCGGGCTCGAATGCGAGCTCGCCCACCCCGCACTCCCCGCTCGAGTCGGACGGGTGCGCGAGGTGACGCGCTCCGTCCCTTCAGTTCGATGACCGACCAGGGGGAGCTCGTGTCGCTCCTCGGCCCGTCGGGGTGCGGGAAGACGACCACCCTTCGAATGGTCGCCGGCTTCGAGACGCCCGAGGCCGGGAGGTCTGGGCTGTACGTCACGCACGACCAGGAGGAGGCGCTGGCGATCTCCGACCGTGTCGTGGTCAGGCGGGATGGCATGGTCGAGCAGGTCGGCACCCCCGAGGCAACTCCCGCGGGCTAGGCGCTGCTCAGCGGACGCGTGGTGCTCGCTTTCGCCCCGGCGCGCCTCCGGTCTGGCCTGCGTCCTCACAAGCCTGGCAGGGTCGGGCTTGACAGCCACGACGCTTTCGGCTAAACGTTTCGCTAAACGTTTCGCCAATGGCTAGCCTGTCATCCGGCCGGATCGCCACCATCCGGGACGTCGCCCGTCACGCCGGCGTGTCAATTGCCACCGTCTCGGCCACGATCAACCGCACGGCCTATGTCAGTCCCGTACTCCAGGATAGGGTGCGGCACGCCATCGCCGAGACCGGCTACTACCCCGACGGCATCGCCCGCAGCCTCAAGAAGCGGGCGACCCAGACACTCGGGTTGATCATCTCGGACATCACTAACCCGTTCTTCACGGCGCTCGTCCGTGGTATCGAGGACGCAGCCAACGCCCGCGGCCACGCGGTCATTTTGTGCAACACGGACGAACGACTCGAGAAGGAGCGGGCGTACCTCGCGCTCTTGCGGTCGCGGCGAGTGGACGGCGTGATCATGGCTCCCGCCGGGGCGGTCGAGGACTATCACCGGTTCATCCTCGACGGGCAGACTCCGCTGGTGTTCATCGATCGTCGCGTCCCGACCCTGCCTGCCGACGCTGTCGTGGTCGACAACGTCGCCGGCGCCCGGCAAGCGGTCGCGCACCTGGCGGCCCTGGGGCACCGCCGGATCGGGGCCATCACCGGGCTGCCCCAGATCTCCACGACCCTCGAGCGGATCCAGGGCTACCGGGACGCCCTCGCCGGTACCGGCATTCCGGTCGACTCCGAGCTTTTGCGAGATGGCCACTCCCGCCTCGAGGGCGGCTATCAAGCCGGCCGGGCTCTGCTCGACCTGCCGCGGCGGCCGACCGCGATCTTCGCCACGAACAACCTGATGGCAATCGGGCTGATGCGCGCAGTGGCTGAGCGGGACCTGCGCTGCCCCGAGGATCTCTCCGTCGTCTGCTTCGACGACTTCGAATGGGCCTCCGTCTTCCGGCCGCGCTTGACCACCGTGGCCCAGCCCACCTACGCCATGGGGACGAAGGCGGTGGAGCTCCTCTTTGCCCGCCTGGATGGCGCCTCGCCCGTCGGGGCCCAAGAGATTGTGCTCAGCCCCAGCCTCGTCGTCCGCGACTCCTGTGCTTCCCCGTCGGAGCCGCGGAGATGACGGGCCTGCCCGAGGTGGTCTGTCTTGGCGAGGCCCTCATAGACCTCGTCTCTCTCCGTACCGGCATCGGCCTCGACGGCGCACCTGGCTTCCGCAAGGCCGCCGGCGGCGCGCCGGCCAACGTCGCCGTCGGTGCGGCGCGCCTGGGGCGCCGCGCGGCGTTCCTGGGCTCGGTCGGCGACGAGCCGCTCGGGAGGTTCCTGACCGAGCAGCTGGCCCGGTACGGTGTGGACGTCGGAACCGTCGTCCGGCTAACCGATCGGCAGACCGCCCTCGCCTTCGTCTCGCTGCGGGCGGATGGGGATCGCGACTTCCTGTTCCACGGGACGCGGCCCGCGCATCTCGGCCTCCGGCTCACGTCGGCGATGCGCGAGCGCATCCGGCATGCCCGAGTCTTCCACTTCGGCTCGATCAGTCTCATCGCCGACCCGAGTCGCCGGGCCACGCTCACCGCGCTCCGGGAGGCACGCGCGGCCGGCGTCTTCTGCTCGTACGACCCGAACCTGCGCCGCGATCTCTGGCCCGATGCGCGGACAGCCCGGCGCCGGCTCCGGGAGGTCGTCGACGCCACCGACTGCGTCAAGGTCAATGCCGAGGAGCTGCGGTTCATGACGGGGGAGACTGACCTCGATCGAGGCCTCCGCGCCCTGACCCGGATGGGACCTTCGCTCGTCGTCGCCACGTTGGGTCCGGCCGGCTGTGCCTACGCGGGCCGGGCTGGAGAAGGCCAGGTTCCGGGCTTCCCGGCCAAGGCCATAGACACGACCGGGGCTGGTGACGCCTTCGTCGCCGCGATGCTGGTGGGACTCCTCGAGGATTCGGATGGGCGTCCTCTCGCGGTCCCCGACCGCTCGGCGCTCGAAGCGATCCTCGCCTTCGCCAACGCGACCGCGGCCCTCAGTACCGAGCGTCGGGGCGGCATCCCGAGTCTGCCCGGCCGGCGCCGCGTCAGTGCGTTCCTTCGGGCGCACGGCGCGCCGACGCTTGCCCGTCAGGGAGCCTGACAGTGCGCGCCGCCGTCTACGGGGGCCCGGGGCGGATTGCCGTGGAGAGCCGGCCGATCCTGCCCCCGGCGCCGGACCAGCTGGTCCTCGAGGTTCGAGCCTGC
>DASYQW010000217.1 GCA_036005065.1 Candidatus Methylomirabilota bacterium
GCGGGCCGTCTCGGGGTGGGAATCCGGGCGGGCAGCTCCTGCCTGAGCGGCCGGATGTACTCGACCCCGACGCCGCAGCAGCCGCCGATGATCTGAACGCCCTGGTCGATCCACTTCCGGGCCAGCCCGATGAACTCTTCGGGCGTGATGTTGTTCTCGACCTCCGGGTTGCGCCGCGGATCGACGTAATCGGTGCGGCCGGCCTCGGGGTAGATCCCCACCGGGCCCGGCCACTTCTCCAGCACGATGGGGAGCGCCGCCGCGGTGTCGTCGACGTTGGTGTGGAAGATGTTGACCACGGACCCGCCTAACGGCAGGACCTCGTCGAGCGCCTGGGTGAGCGGGGTTTCCGACGAGTAGCCGACCCTGACCGTGGGATCGCCCTGGTCGGTGTGGCACTTGAAGCCGACCCACTTGGGAACCCCCGGCATCGAGCATGCCTGCGAGACCCACTTGCGGTGCTCGAGGCTGCCCGTCGACTCCGCCAGCAGGAAATCGACGCCCGCCTCGACCAGGATTTGCGCCTGCTCGCGGAGGTTGGCCTGCGCCTGCTCGACGGTGATGGCGCTCCGACCCAGCAGGGAGCGATACCGGCGGGCCTCGCCGCCCGTGATGAGGCCGAAATTCGAGACCGACCCGGCGATGTAGACCGGGCGGTCCCCGGCGGTCCGCTCCCGGGCTTCGCGGGCCAGCGCCACCGCGCGAATGTTCAGCTCGGCCGTCAAGTCGCCGAGTCCGAGCGGCTCGAGGTTGTGGCGGGCCGAGGCGTAGCTGTTGGTGGTGATGATGTCGACCCCGGCCTTGATGTAGGTCTCGTGCATCTGCCGGACCGTGTAAGGGTGCGTCTGAAGCGCCGCGGCGGCCCAGGCGATTCCGTGCATGGGCACCCCCATCGCCTGGAGCTGGGTGCCTACCGCGCCGTCCAGAATGATGACGTGGCCGCGATCGATCCGGTCCTGCAGCTCCTGGAAGCTGACCATGCTCTCCCCCTGGCCGTTCTGTGAAGCGGAAGTGGCGGACGAGGCGACCCCGAAGGCTGGTCGCCGGTCCGCGCCCTGAGACGCGGGGCCGGCAGGCCCAGCCGGTATCAAAGCTCGGCCGCGCTCCTCTGTCAAGCCATCGGCGTGGCCGTCGGCTCGGCCTACCGGTCCGGAGCCCGCGACACGAGAAGCCTGTTGCCGAGTGTCGATCAATGGCCTATCGTTGGGCGAGCGATTCGTAGCCTCGACATCACGGGGTGAGATGCGATCGCCAGGGACGACCGACCCGAGCCGGCGTGAGCAGAGGGGACGCAGGCCGGTCTGTGGCGCGATCTCGGTCCTGCTGCCGGTCCTATTGGCGGCGATCGAGATGGTGGCGTTCCTCCCGACCTTCGCCGACTGGGAGGGCGGCGGGTACGCCTGGTTGTTCGTCACCATGGTGGTGATGGCGGCGGCGCCGGTCCTCGGGACGGCCGGCGTGATCCTGGGAATCTCGGCGCTCATCCGGCGCGAGCGCGCCGCCTGGCTGCCCGTCGTCGGGCTGACCGTGAACACCGCGCTCGTCTTGATGTTCTTTCCGGTCCTCCTGAGGGTGCTGGCGCGCTTGTGATGAGCGCCTGGCCGTCCCCCCGGCCCGAGCGGCGCGCCCCGCGCGTTAGCCGTCAGGCGCGCGGGGCCATGCTGCTCTCCTACACGGAAAGCGGACTTCTTTCGCCGAGCGAGAGGGGCCGTCTGACCGCCCGCTGAAGCCGAGAGAGTGCTCATGCGACGAACGTGGCCCGTCACGGCCGTCACCCTCGTGTTGCTCGTTGTGCATGGCTCAGCCAGCGCCGCCGAGCGCCGGCCGTGGGTCACCCTGACCGATTGCCGGTACATGGCGGCCAAGGACAATGACGGGGACAGCTTTCGCGTGCGCTGTGGCTCCCGCGACTTCCATCTCCGGCTCTATTTCGTGGACGCACCGGAGACCAACCTCCGCTACGCGGAGCGGACGCGCGAGCAGAGCGAACATTTCGGTGTCACGCTGGACGAGACCATGAAGGCCGGGGCCAGGGCCAGAGACACGGTGCAGGGGATGTTGCGAGAGCCGTTTGTCGTGCGGACGCGCTGGGCGACGGCGGGGGGCCGTGGCAGAGAGCCGCGTTACTACGCGTTGGTCGAGGTAGGCGGCCGGAGCCTGGTGGAGGTGCTGGTCAGCCGGGGGTTGGCGCGCCCCAAGGGCGTGTCTCTGGCGCTGCCGACCGGTGAGAAGGCTCGGGCATACGTGGAGCGGCTGGAGGCGCTGGAGCGCGACGCCCGGCAGAAGCGGCTCGGCATCTGGGCCACGTCGACGGACGCGACAACCGACTCGCCGACGCGATGACAGACCGGATCGACCGGGCGGCCTATCCGTTTCGGAGTCGCCGGGTAGACCTATCGATGACACGCCGTCCGATGCTCAAGGAGGACCCCGATGGCGAAATTCGAGAAGAACCAATGCGGAATCGAGGCCGTGAAGGCCACCTACAAGCCCCCGACGACGGTGAGTGTGACCGTCAAAAACACTGGAACCTGCCCGGTGACCGTCTCGTTGGGTCGCGAAGGAGCATCCGCGGAGCGAGCGAGCGGCCAGTCAGATCCCGAAGATGCCGACCCGTTGATTCTCCAGGCCACCAAGGTTGAGCAAGTCCTCATCGCGTGTGGCAGTGCCGCGTCGGAGAACCCCAAGTGCAGCTTCGAGTACAAGCTCACCGCCGGATAGGGGCCACCACGGGCTCGCGGGTGGTCGAGGATGGCCGGATCGCCTCGGAGCGGATCCACTGGGACCAGGCGTGGGTGCTCGCCCAGGTCGGCCTGCTCGACCCGTCCAGGCTGCCCATCGCGGGAAGTCGAGACGGCCCGGAAGGTGGTGGACCCGAGCTGCCCTCGAACGAATTGATGAAGCGGACTCTCCCGGACGAGCGACTGTAGGCCGCTCTTGTCGCGACCGCCGGCAGCTCCTATCATCCCTGGTAGCGAGAGGCGCCCAGCGTGACGCGGATGGTCGATCCCAAGTCGGTGGCGGGCAAGGCGCCCGGCGTGGAGCGCCGGGTGTCGCTGGTCGTGGTCGGGGCGGGCCCGGCCGGCATCGCGGCCGCCACCGAGGCGGCGCGAGCGGGAATCGAGGTCCTCCTCGTCGACGAGCACCCCGTCGACGTCAACATGATGGCGATGGACGTGCCGCTCTACTTCGGCCAGCGCATGAGCGCGGCGGTGCGCGACCGGGGGACGATGCTCGAGCGCGTGGTGCAGTCGAGTCCGCAGCTCGAGGCGGCCTACGACGCCGGCGTCGACGTGCAGCTCGGGGTCTACGTCTGGGGCGCCTTTCGGAATGCCGCCACGGTCCGTGAGCTCGGAGGCCCGATGGTCGGGCTGGCCGACCCGGAGCGCTCGTGGCTGGTCGGGTACGATCGGCTGGTGGTGGCGGCCGGCGCCCGCGACCTCGCGATGGGGTTCCGGGGGTGGGAGAAGGCCGGCACCATGGGAGCCCAGGCCGCCCACGCGCTCTCGACCCGATACCGCGCGCTCGCGGCTCAACGGATGGTCGTCCTGGGCTCCGGCCCGCTGGGACTCCAGGTGGCGGCCCAGGCGCTGGATCGGGGCGTGGAGGTGGCGGCCGTGGTCGAGGTCGCGCCCGCGGCGCGCGGTGACGCGGCCCTGTGCCGGCGGCTCCTCGGCCAGGGTGTCCGGTTCTTCGCGGCCCACGCGGTGAAGGAGGCCCAGGGAAGCCGGGACGAGGTCGAGGCCGTCGTCCTGGTCGCGCTCGACGGCGACGGCCGGCCGATTCCGGGCCGGGAGACGGTGGTCGCGTGCGACACCGTGTGCCTGGCCATCGGCCTCGTCCCGAACGTGGAGCTCCTGAGCGTCCTGGGCTGCCGGCTCGCCTTCCACTCGGAGCGGGGCGGATGGGTGCCGGAGACCGACGAGTGGGGTCGCACCAGCCTGCCCGACGTCTACGTGGCCGGCGACTGCGCCGGCGTCCACGAAGGCCGAGTGACCGACGCGACCGTCGCCGCGGCGCAGGGCCGGCTGGCCGGGATCGCCGCCGCCGAATCACTGGGCGCCCTCGAGCCCGGTCGAGTCGGCGCGCTCCGGGCGGGGCTCCTGTCTTCGACCGACGGGCAGCCGGCACCGGTGCACGACCGGTGGATGCAGTGGCTCCGCAGCCTGATCGAGGCCGGCGGGTGGGACGTCAACGCCTGCCAGTGCGAAGAGGTGACGCGACGGGAGCTCTGCCAGGTGGCGCCCCCGCGGTATCTCGGATGGCGCTCCGACCGCATGAGCGCCCGGAGCCTCGGCACCTTGCTCCGCGACGGGCCCGTCAACCAGGATCAGGTCAAGCGGCTGACCCGGGCCGGGATGGGACCCTGCCAGGGCCGGCGCTGCCGGGAGCAGGTGGCCCTGCTCCTCGCCGGGGAGGCGGGGCTGCCGGTCGGGGACATCCCGCTGGCGAGTTACCGTCCGCCCCTCCGCCCGCTGCCGCTGTCGGTCCTGTGGCCCCACGACGAGCCGCCGGCGATGCGGGACGACTGGGTCGTCTGGTTCGGGATCCCGACCCAGTTCGCGCCGCACTGGAGCGGCCGGGTCGAGGCCGGCTCGTGGGTCGCGCTGGACAAGTGACGGCGGGACTGGGGCCATGACCGAGGTCGACGGCGCGGCGGTCGTGATCGTCGGGGGCGGGGTCACCGGGCTCAGCGCCGGCTGGTGGCTGGCCCGGGCGGGCGCGGACGTCGTGGTGCTCGAGAAGGGCATCGTCGGCTGGGAAGCCTCGGGGCGCAACGGGGGCGGGGCCACCCACATCTACAGCCCCCTCGGACTGGAAGAGCAGCGGCTGTGGCCGCAGATGGACGAGCTGCTCGGATACCCGACCGAGTACCAGCCCCACCGGATCCGGGTCGCGCTCACCGAGAACCAGCTCGCTCTCCACCGGCGGAGTCTGGCTATCGCGGCTTCGCGGGGCTTCCGGAGCGAGCCCCTGGAGGGACGGGAGCTCCGGGAATGGGTGCCGATCGTCGGCGACAACGCGGTGGGCGCCTTCTACCTCCACTTCGGCGGCCACGCCAATCCCCAGCGCACCGTCCAGGCCTACGCCTGGGCCCTCCAGGACCACGGCGGCCGGATCTATCAGCACGTCACGGT
>DASYQW010000218.1 GCA_036005065.1 Candidatus Methylomirabilota bacterium
CCGGGTCGCCCCGGGCGTGATCGTCGCGGGGACCGATCGCGTGGCGGTGGATGCGATCGGCGTGGCGATCCTGCGTCTCTACGGGACCACCCGCGCCGTGTCGAGGGGCCCCATCTTCCGGCAGGAGCAGCTCGCGCGGGCGGTGGAAGTCGGGGTGGGCGTCGCGCGCCCCGACCTGATCGACCTCGTGACGGATGACCGGGCCGGCGAGGCCTTCCTGGCCCGGCTCCGTCCAGTCCTGTCCCAGGGCTAGCCCTGATCGGCGAGCGCCCCCCGGAAGGACGGGGGTCTGCTTGTCTCGGTCGGCCCGATCTGCTACGGTTCTCGGGCCGATTCTCGACATCACCGTGGAGGAAGGGACTCATGGCGGACAGCGGCTACTTCCGGTGGACGGCCGAGCTCTTCGACCGGAAGAAGATCTTCGACAAGCCCGAGGCGCTCAAAGGGATCCGCGTCCTCGAGCTCACCACGCTGATCCTGGGTCCCTCGACGGCGGACTTCCTCGGCGAGTTCGGCGCCGAGGTGATCAAGGTGGAGCTGCCGCCGGCCGGGGATACGATGCGCTACGTCACCCCGCGGGGGACGTTCTGGAAGAACGCCTCCCTGGGCTTCTTCCCCGAGAACCACTCCAAGTTCCACGTCGGCATCGACCTCCACAAGGATGAGGGCAAGACCCTCTTCAAGCGGCTGGCGGCGCGCGCCGACATCATGGTCGAGAACTTCCGGGCGGGAACGCTGGACCGATGGGGCATCGGTTACCGAGCACTGTCGGAGCTGAACCCCCGGCTGGTCTACGTCGCCAACTCGGGGTTCGGGCAATGGGGGCCCTTCGCCCTCGGCCGCGCGTCCTACGACGCCGTGGCCCAGACGGTTTCCGGGATGATCGGGATCACGGGCTTTCCCGGCCGCCCTCCGATCACGTGCGGGATCTTCATCGGGGACTGGTTCGGGGCCCTGATGGCGGCCACCGCGGCGCTGGTGGCGCTCCATCACCGGCGACGGAGCGGGCAGGGGCAGCTCATCGACTACGCGCAGTCGGAGGGGCTCATCCGCTCCCTCGACTGGACCTGGGTGCTGGCCGGGCTGACCGGGGAGAACCGCGGCCCGGCCGGCAACCGGGATCGCGCGCTCGGGATGGCCGACATCGTGCGCTGCCGCGACGGGTTCGTGGCGATCGCCGCCGTCACCGACACCGAGTTCCGCGGCCTGTGCCACGCCATGGGCACCCCCGCGCTCGCCGAGGATCCGCAGTACGCGACCCTGGCGGCGCGTCTGGAGCCGGCGAACGCGGCGGCCATCCTCGCCCGGGTGCGGGAATGGGCGACCGACCGGCCTCGGGCCGACCTCGAGGCGCTCTCGGAGAAGCACGGATTCGCGGCCGCCCGCGTCACGAGCGCGGCGGATCGCTACGATGACCCCCATCTCCGCGCCCGAGGGGCCGTCTGGGACTACGAGGACCCGCTCTACGGTCCGATGGTGGAACAGGGGCCGGCCCCGAAGCTCTCGGCGACCCCGGGCCGCGTCCGCTGGGCGGCGCGACCCGTCGGCTGGCACAACGAGCACGTGTTCCGCACGATCCTCGGCCTCACCCCCTCGGAGATGGAAGCCCTCGAGGCCCAGGGCGTGGTCGGGCGCTGGGCGGACCGGCTGGGCGCCAAGCCGCCCGACGACGTCCGCGCCGACCGGCCGGCCGTGTGAGGAGGCCGTGATGACACCTCCGGCTCCGGACCCGACGCTTCCCTGGACGGAGTACGCCCGGGCGCTCACCGATCCGGCCCACGCCCGGGCCAAGCCCGAGGCGCTCGACGACCTCCTCGTGCTCGACTGCTCTCAGGCGAACTTCGCCGGCCTCTTCGCCTCGTCGATCCTCGCCGAGTTCGGTGCCACCGTGATCCGGGTCGAGCCGCCCGGCGGCGACCCGGCCCGCGCCTTTTCGCCCGACGGCCTCACGCATCACGGCACCGGGCTCGCCTACCTCGTCGAGGGTCGCAACAAGCATCACGTGACGCTGAGCCTCGAGACGCCGGAGGGACGCCTGCTGCTCCGCCGGCTCGCCGCGAAGGCCGACGTCCTGATCGAGACCTTTCGCCCGGGCGTCATGGACGGCTGGGGCCTCGGCTACCGCCAGCTGAGCCTGCTCAATCCCGGCCTCGTGTACGTGGCCCTCTCGACCTATGGCCAGTTCGGGCCACGGGCGGCCTCCCCGATCCCCGACCACGACGTGACCAATCAGGCGCTGTCCGGGGTGCCCTACACGACCGGGGAGGCGGAGGGGCCTGGAGGCCCGCAGCCTCACACGGTCCCGACGCGGCAAGGCTCCTGGGCCGGGTGGTACGTCGGTGGCGGCTGGGCCGCGTTCGCGGCGCTGGCCGCCCTCGCCTGGCGGGCGACCTCGGGGCAGGGGCAGCTCTGCGACATCTCGCCGGCCGAGGGCGAGATGCGGATGACCGATTACGGCGTCCACTGGTACCACTCTCACCGGCAGGTCTGGGAGCGGACGGGAGCCTTCAACATCTCGGTCTTCCCCTACACGCTCATCAAGACCAAGGACGGCTACTCGTTCATCGCGGGGTTCTCCGACGTCAACTGGACGGGACTCACCAACATCATGGGCCGCCCCGAGCTCAAGGAGCGCTTCCCGACCGTGCGTGACCGCACGGCCGCCGACAAGCAGCCCGACATCCACCGGGAGCTCGAGGGATGGTCAGCCGGGCTGACCTCGCAGGAGGTCCTCGAGCGCGTGATGGACTACATGCTGCAGAAGCGCGGCCCCGGCACGGTAGCGACCGCCCGGGTGAACAGTCCCAAGGACACGCTGGCCGAGTCGCACTGGTGGGAGCGGGGGGTCTTTCAGCGGATCGAGGACGCGCACTACGGGACGCTGCTCCTCCAGGCCCCGCCGTGGAAGATGTCGGCGACACCGCCGCGGGTCAAGTGGGCGTGCCGGCCGGTAGGTGCCGACAACGTGGCGATCTACACCCGCTACCTGGGGCTGCCGGTCTCGGAGCTGGAAGGGCTCCGCGGCCGCGGCGTGATCTAGTTGGTCGGGGGGGTCTCGGGAGACCCCCCGAGGCCCCCCCTCGGTTGCGACGGCACAGCCGCCGCGCGGAGCGCTGCCCGATGCGCCACGCGCTCGGTGGTCAGCGCCGGGTTGCCCCGACAGGCTCCTGAGAGTTTCGGAGGGGCCGTCGAGGCCCCCTCCGATGAGCTCGGAAAGGAGACGACGATGCCGATCCCGACGATGGAGGAGGTCGCCAAGCAGCCCCGCGAGGAGCGGCTCGGCCGGCTGACGCGCACCGCCGACGACCTGGCCGCCGCCGTCGCGGGACAGCCCGAGGCGGTCCTGGCGCGCCGTCCGGATGCCAAGAGCTGGGCCCCCAAGGAGGTCGTCTGCCACCTCCGGGACACCGAAGAGGTCTTCATGGCGCGCTTCCAGACGATCATGGCCATGGACGACCCGACGTTGCTCCCCCCCGACCCCGACCGATGGGCCGAAGAGCGCCAGTACCTCCGGAACGAGGCCGGCCAGGCGCTGGCCGCCTTCCGGCGGCGCCGTGATGAGTCGCTCCAGTTCCTGCGTGGGCTCACCCCGGAGCAGTGGCAGCGCGGCGGCATCCACCCCACCCGGGGCCGCTTCACCATCGACGGCTTCCTCACGCTCATGGCCTGGCACGACGACAACCACCTGGACCAGCTCCGGCGAGGTCTCCGCGGCGAGCCCTGACCCG
>DASYQW010000219.1 GCA_036005065.1 Candidatus Methylomirabilota bacterium
TGCTGTCGGCTGCCAGCCTGGTGATCTCGGGACTCGCCCTGTCACTCCTGGGGCCGACACCGGTCGTCGGTCAGGCGTACGGACCTTACGTCGTCGACGTGGCCGGCTCCCTCCAGGCGGTCGCCACCGTCACCCTCAACAGCCAGCAAGCGGACAGGACCGGGCTGTTTCCCTTCGGCACCGTGCCGTCCGGAAAGCGCCTGGTCATCCAGCATGTGTCGGCCGAAGCCCGCATGCCGACGGGTCAGCGGCTCCGGGTGACGCTCAACACCCGGCTCAGCGGGGAGCCGAGCGCGAGGAACCACTTTCTCATGATGGCGTTCCAGGCCGTGCTGGGAGGCCTGGACGTTCTGACCGCCAGCCAGCCGATCATCGCCTATGCCGACTCCAACGAGCAGATCGGCGTCAACGTCCAGCGAACCGCAAGTACCGGGACGGCCACCGTCAAGGTCACGATCACCGGGCAGCTCGCGGACAGGCCGTAGCGCGCCCGCGCCCGGCACTCGCGGCCTGCGGCGCGCGGCGACACCTGCACGGTCGGCATCGCGAAGTCCAGCGGCCGGGGCTACCGGGCGGAGTCCTACTCGAAAGGCTGGCCGTACCGTTCGCGGTGGGCAACGGCTCGCAGCGGTTTGCGCTGCTTCTTGCCTCGTCCGGTGGCTCCAACCGGGTAGCCGAACGGAACGATCGCCACGACATCCAGCTCGGCCGGGATGCTGAGGAGAGCCTTGACCCCCTCCAGCCCACCGAAGCCGACCCAGTTGGAGCCTACCCCGTCGGCCCACGCCGTCAGCAGCATCGACTGGATCGCGCGGCTCGCATCGGAGACGGAGAACCGGGTCCTGTCGACCGCCACCACGATCGCCAGCGACGCCTGAGCGACGTACGGCCCGGTTTGTGCCAGGCCCCCGAGCCGGCGCAGCGTCTCCCGGTCCTGGACCGCGATGAAGTGCCAGGGCTGCATGTTCATGGCACTCCCCGTCAGGCGCCCGGCCTCGACGATCCGACGGAGCGTCGCCTCCGGCACGGGCTTCTCCTGGTAGCCTCGCACGGCCAGGATCGTGCGGACGGCCTCGAAGACTTCCATATCCTTGGTTTCCTTTATGGAGGGCAGGTGCCCGAGGATGTCCAACCGGGGCGTCAAGGGCGGTGGAACTCTCGGTTCGCGAGCCAGGCGCGCTTGAGCGTGTCGCCCCGGAGCCCCGAGCGCAAGGCCTCGAGAGCCAGGATGTCCTCGGGCGGGATGTTCCCGAGATTCACGTTGGGCCCGAAGCGGAGGACGAGGTAGCGCTGCTGGGGCCCGAGCGGCGCCTCCCAGAGGATGCGGCCCGGGTCCTTGACACCCCCGAGAAAGGCGTCGATCTCGGCCTCCTTGGGGAGACCCGAGGCGTCGTAGATCCCGACGCCCTTGCCGGCCTCGCGGGCCTCCATGATGACCATGAAGGCCCCGCAATCGAGGTCCGCGTTCACCTGCTCGGCGAGGACGGCCATCGGCTGGGCGTCGTTCGGGTCCTTCTTGCCGACCTCGGACAGGACCCGAAGGCCCGCCTTCACCGCCTTCCCGATCGCCTCGGCCCGCGTCCGCGGATCCATCTCGATGGTGCCGTCCGAGACCTCGAGGGCGTTGAACCCGAGCTCGCGCGCGCGATCCAGGTAGCGGTCGAAGCTTTGCTGCCAGATCGCGACCTCCTGGAACGTGCCGCCCGGCATGCAGGCCACCCCGTGGGCGGTGATGGTGCGGACCTTCTCCTTGAGCACGTCGTAGGCGAAGAACGCCGAGGTGCCGAAGGTGAGCTTGACGACGTCGATCGAGGGCGCCGCCACCTGCATGAGGTCGTCGATGGCATGGAGGCCGAGCCCTTTGTCGATCACCATCGTCCAGCCGCTGTCCCGGGGCTTCGGCAGGCGCTCGCGGACCGGAAGCTCGATCACGCCTTGCCAGGCCGGACGCGACGGTGGTTCAGGCATCGAGGAGGCCCTCCATGCAGTTGCGGGCGCCGCAGAGGGTCGTCCAGGCGCCCTTGATGGTCGCCCGGTCGACGAGGCCGCCCATGGCCGCCAGGCGGCGCGCCATCAGCTCCGGGGTGTCCAGGGACGGAAGCGGGAGCCGGTCGTACAGCAGCACCGTGTTGCCGTGCTTCTCGGTCGCGTTGTCGAAGAGGAGCTTCACCACCTTCTCCCGCCGATCGAGCCGCCCGACGATGGCCCGCTCCCGGCCCGACTCCACCCTGGGGCTCACGATCCGGAGGGATGGGCTCACCAGCACGTCGGCCGGGGTCTGGACGTGCCCGAGGTCGAGCGCGATCTTGGTGCCCCACGGGTCCATCGATGCCGGCAGCGTGAGTCCGAGGCGGTCGATCACACCCGGGAAGTCGTAGAGGAGGGTGCCGAGGCGGATGTTGTCGAAGAGCGAACCCTTGTAGACCTCGTACCCTCCGCCGGTGAGGCGGACATGCGTCATCTCGGTGGAGAAGATGGTCCAGCCTCGGGTCAGGCCCTCCAGCAGGAAGACGGTCTTGCCGGCCCCGGCGCCACCGGGAATGAGCCAGAGATCGCCCTTGTCGTCGACCATGGCGCTGGCGTGGAAGGACCATGTCTCGTGGTAGCGCTCGAGGGCCACGATCGCGTAGCGGAAGAGGAGCCCCAGGTTGCCGAAGAGAGTGTAGCGGCGATCCGAGCAGGTCGCCTCCAGCCCCGTCCAGTCCCCGACCGCCACCACCCGGTCGGCGGCGAAGACGACCTCGGGGGCAAGATCGCGCACGTCGAGGATGCGAAGCTCCGCGTCGACGGCCCGGCCGCCGCTCTCCCACGGGACCACGGCCACGCGGTGATAATCGGTGAGGAGCGACTGGGGCACCCGGTCCTCGAAATACTCCGAGCGGGTGATCAAGGCCCCGTTGTTCGAGACGAGGCCGAGTCGGGCGTGCACGATCTGAATCGCGCGGCGATGGAGGTCCACGGTCGGCTCCGAGGCGACTGTCTCCCGACTGTCCCAGATGAGGCTGGCCCTGTCAAGCGGGCCGGGTCCTCTCGGCCGGCTGCGCTGACCGGTGAAGCGTGAGGCGGCTGAGCCGATGCGCCACGTCGGTCGCGACTACCTGGGTGTACACTGCACGCTCGTGCCCGACATCGCGTTGACCCGCGTGATCGCGCTGGCCGCCTTGATCTGGACCTATATCGGCCTGACGATCGGGCGTGTTCCCGGCCTCCGGGTCGACCGGACCGGCGTCGCCATCATCGGGGCCGCCGTCGTGGTGGTCACCGGCGTGGTCCCGTGGGATCGCGCGGTCGCCTCGGTCGACGCGCACACGCTCGCCCTTCTCTTCGGGATGATGATCGTCTCGGCTTACCTCCGGCTCTCCGGGTTCTTCCACCTGGTGACCCTGTGGGCGGTCCGGCGGGCCCGGACACCGGCCGGGCTGCTGGCGGCGCTGATCGGCGCCGCCGGGGTGCTGTCCGCGGTGTTCGTGAACGACGTGATCTGCCTGGTCCTGGCCCCGCTCGTTCTGAGGATCACCCGGCAGCTCCGCCTGCCGCCAGTCCCCTACCTCATCGCCCTGGCGACGGCCGCCAACGTGGGCAGCGTGGCAACGCTGACGGGCAACCCCCAGAACATGCTGGTGGGCAGCTTCTCGGGACTGAGCTACCGGAGCTTCCTCTTCCGGGAGGCGCCGGTGGCGCTCATCGGCCTCGTCTGCGTGTTCGGCATCGTGTGGCTGGTCTACCGCAGCCAGCTTGGCGCCGTCATCGAGCCCGGCCAGATCGAGACCCACTTCGCCGTCCACTACCCGCTCATGATCAAGACCGTCCTCGGCGTCCTCGTCATGCTGGTGGCCTTCCTCGCGGGCGTCCCGGTCGCGCTGGTGGCGCTGGGCGGCGCGGCCTACACACTCCTCACGCGGCGAGTCAAGCCGGCCAAGGTCTACCGCGAGATCAACTGGGAGCTCCTGGTGCTCTTCACCGGGCTCTTCGTCCTGATCGGGGGCCTGGAAGCCACCGGCCTCACCGGGGAGCTCTTCCGATGGACGGCCGCCGCCCACCTCCACCACCCCGCGATGCTCACCGCCGTGAGCGCCGTGCTCTCGAATCTCGTCTCGAATGTCCCGGCGGTGCTGCTCTTCAAGTCGATCATTCCCACGTTCGCGGAGCCTGCGCGAGGCTGGCTCATCCTGGCCATGGCCTCCACGCTGGCGGGAAACCTGACGCTCTTCGGCTCCGTGGCAAACCTGATCGTGGTCGAGGTGGCCCGCGGCGCCCGGGTCGAGCTCCACTTCCTCGAGTACTCCCGCGTCGGGGTCCCGCTCACCCTGGTGACACTCCTCGTCGGCTGGCTCGTCCTGAGCCTCCTGCCCGTCTAGATCGTGGGAGGGGGCCTCGACGGCCCTCCGGAGACGGCGCGAGCCCGGCAGTGCCGGGCTCGGCGTGAGGCCGGCCCCGATCGGACCGGCCGCGTTTGAGGAATTGCGGTCAGGCCGCCGCCTTCTTGAGGGCCGGCTCCTGCTCGAGGTGCTGGGCCATGTGCCGCACGATCCGCTGGAGCTGGTCTTCGTCCGCCTGCTTCATCTGGTTCCAGAGCTGCTGGCAGTGCTGGCAATCTTTGGCGTCTTTCTGGAAGGTGTCGTAGCGGTGGAGCCCCTTGGAGATGACGGAGGCCGTCTCCATCAGGTTGTACGTGGCGTCCTTCAGCATCGTGTCCTCCTCGGTGGGCGATCGGGCCGTCGGTCCGTGCTGGATGGCGTGCAATCCCACGGCCGGTTTACCGGGATATCCGGCCTGGTACGGCGATTGCTCGACAGATCCGACCGAGGCATCGCGATTTCAGGAGGTTCGCTCATGAAGACTCGAATGACATGGCTGACGGCGCTCGGCCTCGGAGCCGGAACGATGTACCTTTTCGACCCCCAGGGTGGCAACCGACGGCGGGCACTGATCCGTGACAAGCTCGTCCGGACCGCCCACAAGGCCGCCGATGCGGCGGAGGTCACGGCGCGCGATCTCCGCAACCGGGCTCTCGGCGTGGCCGCCTCGACCCGGTCGCGATTCGCCGGCGGGCCGGTCGACGACCGCGTACTCGCCGAGCGGGTGCGGGCACAGCTCGGTCGGGCTTGCTCTCATCCCCGGTCGATCGTCGCCTGGGTCCAGGACGGCTCGGTCACCCTCAATGGCCCGATCCTGGCGGCCGAAGTCGACCGCGTGCTCTCGCGCGTGCGGGCGGTGCCCGGCGTACGCAATGTCGAGCATCGCTTCGACGTCCACGAGCGAGGGGACGACGTCCCGGGCCTCCAGGGTGGCGCGCCGCGCCACGTGCGGTCCGGCTTGATGCAGACCTGCTGGTCACCGACGTCGCGACTGGCGGCGGGGGCGGCGGGCATCACACTCGCCGCGATCGCGGCTCGATCGGGCGGCGTCGTCGGTGCGGCGACGGGGGCGGCGGGCCTGGCCCTGCTGGCCCGGGGGGCCACCAACCTCGAATTCCGGCGGCTCCTGGGAATCGGCACGGGGCGACGGGCCATCGACATCCGCAAGACCGTGAACATCGACGCCCCGGTCGAGGTGGTTTACGAGTTCTGGACTGACCTCGCGAGCTTTCCGCAGTTCATGTCCAACGTTCGCAAGGTGCAGGACCTCGACGACGGGCGGTCGCGCTGGACTGTCGCCGGACCGGCGGGGGTGCCGGTCGAGTGGGAGGCCGTCATCACGGACCTCGTCCCCAACCAGGTACTCGCCTGGGAGACAGCGCCCGGCTCCACGGTCGAACATGCCGGGCGCGTGCAATTCCGGACGAACCGGTTCGGCGGCACTCGGGTGGATATCCAGATGTCCTACGCGCCGCCGGCCGGCGCGCTCGGGCACGCGGTGGCGGCGTTGTTCGGAGCGGACGCCAAGAGCGAGCTCGATGCCGATCTCGCTCGGATGAAGACCCTGATCGAGACGGGACGACTACCCCGGGACGCGGCACAGTCGTCGAGCCGCGAGGCCTCCGGCTAACCGAAGTCGATCGGAGCGGACCATCCGACCGCGGAGCGGGCAGGTATGACCGCCAGGGCGCGAGCACCCTGGCTCGCCCAGATCCGGGGTGTGGCGAGCGGCCGGGCCCGCCACACCCCCATTACCGGAAGGAGTGGCAAATGAGAGCTGGACGGTCCCTCAGGCCGCTTCCGCCGTCTCGACCCGACGCGAGCCGTTACGGCGCGCGCTGATCTCGGCGCGCGCCTGGCAGGCGCTGCAGCGCTGGGCAAACGGGAGGGCCCTGAGCCGCGCGAGTCCGATGAAGTCCTCGCAGTCATGGCAGATCCCGTACTCGCCCCGGGTGAGCCGCTCGAGCGCCGCCTCGATCTGGGCAACCTGGCGGCCCTGGCGGTCCATGAGGGCGACCTGGATCTCGTCTTCCAGAGTCTCGGTGGCCCAGGCCGTGATGTCGGCCGTGCGGCCGGGCTCCTGGGTCCGCCGCCTGGTGACGACGCTTCGCACGGACTCCTTGAGCTGCGCGTGCCGTTCCTTCAAGAACTGCTCGATCTCCTTCACAACCCGCCGGTCCAGCTTCTCCTTGGTCTTCATGCAGCCCTCCTTTGGTGCGACTGCCGTCCGCCATGCATAGACCGTGCCGAGTTAGGGTGCCGGGAAATATCGCCGCCGACGGGGCACGAGCAACTTGAAAGCCTCAGGGTTGACACTAGAGTCAGGGCCCTAGGTTTGAAACCTTACACCCCTCCCCTGGTGAGAGAGATCAGGCGCGGACCTGGCGAACACCCGCCTCGCGGGCACAGTTGGCGCAGCAGAACATCTTGCTGTCGTTCTCCACGCCGTGGCCGATGATCCGACAGCCGCAGTGGTCGCAGGTGGGCGCCAGCGCATGGATCGCGCATTCGAAGCAGTCGAAGACGTGGCGCCGGCCCCGAGCATTGATCTCGATCGTCTTGTCGTACTCGTTTCCGCATACCTCGCATCGCGCCATGGGAGTGCTCCTCCTACCGCCGGCGGCGTCCTGGCCGGCAGGTGACCGGGAGGGTATGCAAGGAAAATACCGAGGGAAGAGATCCGATCAGGCTCGGCTGCTAGATTGCATATGGTGGTCTCCCAGCCCCCGCTCTGTCCAGACCTCGTCCCGGGCGACCCGTCAACCGCCTACGCGCACCTATAGGAGGAGAGTGAGCGATGCCGGAACGCGGCAAGATGGGCAAGATCGTCGGCCGGATCGACGGCGGCTCAGAGCCCGACGCCACCCTCTGGAGCCGGATGCGGGAATGGGTGTCCGGTGGATTTACCCGGATCGAGGACATCGTCTACATCGGGCTGGGCATGCTGCTGGCAGCCAGCGCCGTGGCCTTGCTGGCCGACGGGGCGTTCGCGTTCGGCCGGGCCATCCTGGGGGGTGATCTTCCCGGCCGCGTCGTCGCGCTGCTCGACCGCATCCTCCTCATCGTGATGATCGTGGAGATCCTCTATACGGTCCAGGTTTCCTTCCGGGAACACACACTCGTTCCGGAGCCCTTCCTCATCGTGGGCCTCATCGCCGCCATCCGGCGGCTCCTCGTGCTCACCGCCGAGTTCGGGAAGCTCCTGGAAATGGGCGAGGCCGCCTTCCGGAGCGCCGTTCTCGAGCTCGGGCTCCTGACCCTGATGGTCCTGGTGCTCGTCGCCTCGCTCGCGGTGCTCAGGCGGCGGGACGCCCCCGTCGGAGCCCAGCGCGGGTGACATGTCGGGACGAGCGTTCATCGGCGCCAGCGGCTACGTCTACCGGCACTGGCGCCAGCGGTTCCATCCCCGAGACCTGCCCGCGCGCCGGTGGCTATCGTTCTACGCCCGGCACTTCCGGACGGTTGAGCTGAACAACCCTTCGACCGCCTGCCCGCGGCCGACACGTTTCGGGCCTGGCGAGACACGGTGCCGCCAGGCTTCGTTAATGCCTTCGCCGTCCGGCACGCCCGCCGCCTCATCGAGTTCGTGGCACCGGAAGCCCGGCGCCGGGTCGGCACGGTTCTTGAACCGGATGACGGACTCAGAAGGGATCACGAGGTGAGCTATGCCTGAGGAGAAGACGGTCCGGCGGGCCCGGCAGGCCCGGCGTGAGGGCAAGGCCCCGACCACGCAGGCCGGGGAATTCGTCCACGAGGAGATCCAGCACGTCCGGGAGGGCAAGCACGGGGCTCGATCGACCAAACAGGCGATTGCCATCGGCCTTTCCAAGGCTCGGCGAGCGGGTGTGGACCTTCCCCCTCCGGAAAAGGGCCGCGTATCGGCAAAGACGCGTCGGAGCGCGCAGCGCGACTACGAAGCCGGCCAGGGCCGAGGCGGGCGGACGCCGTCGGCGCGCCGCTCGCGGGCCACGATGCGCGCGCTCAAGCGCGAGGGGCGTCAGGCGGCCTCGCGCCCGGCGCTTGCCCGGCAGGCCCGGCAGGCTCGGGGCAGCGCCCGCCGCCGGAAGGCCGCCTAGAGCCGGCGGCCGCCCCCCGCAGGGCAACCCCGAAGCGCCATGAATCGACCCCGGCCGACGGCGGGCTACGCCGAGCTCGATCCCTGCACCCGCGCGATCTACTGTCGCGCCCTGGCGGCGCTCAGGGACGCGCGGATACCCTTCCTCGTCGGCGGGGCGTATGCCTTCGCCCGCTATACGGGGATCGTGCGGCACACGAAGGACTTCGACGTCTTCCTGCACCGCCGGGATGTCGTGCGCGCCCTGGACACGCTCGCCCGGGCAGGGTACCAAACCGAGCTGACCTTCTCCCACTGGCTCGGCAAGGCGTACGAGGGCGAGGACTTCATCGACGTGATCTTCAGCTCGGGCAACGGCGTCGCCGAGGTCGACGACACCTGGTTCGAGTACAGTATCGAGGACGAGGTGCTCGGGCTCCCCGTGCTGCTCTGTCCCGCGGAAGAGATGCTGTGGTCGAAGGCGTTCGTCATGGAGCGCGAGCGCTTCGACGGAGCCGATGTCGCGCACATCCTGCGCGCGCGGGCCTCCGGTCTCGACTGGCCACGTCTGCTCCGCCGGTTCCAGGACCACTGGCGCGTGCTGCTCAGCCACCTCATCTTGTTCGGCTTCGTCTATCCCGCCGAGCGGACCTTGATCCCTGCGGAGGTCATGCAGGAGCTCCTCGGCCGACTCCGAGACGAGCTCGACACTGCCTCCCCCTGCGACCGGCTCTGCCAGGGGACACTGCTCTCGCGGGCCCAGTATCTCGATGACCTCGAGCGCGAGGGGTATCTGGATGCGCGGCGGCTGCCGCGGGGCAAGATGACGGACGAGGCCATCGCGCGGTGGACGGCGGCGATCGAGGAACCCCGAGCAGCCTCCGAGCCCCATGACGGCCGTTAAGGACACCGTCCGGCTGGCCGCGATGGCCGACATCCACTGCGGCACGACCGCCCCCGAGGCGCTCCGGCGCCTGTTCGTGGAGGCGAGCGAGAAGGCGGATGTCCTCGTGGTGTGCGGCGACCTCACCAACCACGGCCTGCCGGAGGAGGCCCGGACCCTCGCCAAGGAGCTGAGCGCCTCCCTGCGGATCCCCATCGTCGCCGTCCTCGGCAACCACGAGTACGAGTCCGGGCGCGAGGGCGAGATCCGTCAGATCCTCGTCGACATCGGCGCCAACGTCCTGGACGGGGACGCCTGCGAGATCGCCGGGATCGGCTTCGCCGGGATCAAGGGGTTCGGGGGCGGCTTCGGCGAGCGCGCGCTCCAGCCGTGGGGCGAGGAGATCATCAAGCGCTTCGTCCACGAAGCCGTCGACGAAGCCCTCAAGCTCGAGTCCGCCCTGGCTCGGCTCCGCACGCCGCACCGCGTGGCTCTCCTCCACTACGCGCCGATCCAGCAAACGGTCGAGGGCGAGCCGCCCGAGATCAGGCCGTTCCTGGGGTCGAGCCGACTCGAGGAGCCTCTGACCAACTACCCGGTCGCCGTGGTCTTCCACGGCCACGCGCACCACGGCCGCCTCGAGGGCCGGACGCGCGCCGACGTCCCGGTCTACAACGTCGCGATCCCGCTCCTGCTGGACACGTTTCCCGACCGGTCGCCCTTCTATCTGCTGGAGCTCCCGGCCCCTCCCCGGCCCGCGGCGTAGATCGGCACCTGCCGCGTGGCGCCGGCCGGTAGCGCCCTGGCGCCCGGCCCCGTGATCCGGGGTCGAGCAGGCCCGGTCAGGGGGTCACGCACGCCCAGGGTCGAGAAGACCCGAGAGCGTCGACCCCCGGCGCGACCGGGGCGGGCGTACCTGCTCGAACGTGCACAGGGAGGGCGCCTTGTCCGGGCGCCAGCGCAGGAACTTCGTCCCGTGGCGAAACCGGTCCTCGGAGAAGTGGTCGTAGCGCACCTCGCACACGAGCGCGGGGCGCAGCGGCTGCCACTCGGCGGAGCGTCCGCGGCTCCAGCGGCTGGGGCCGCCCGGGGCGTGCCCGGTGAAGCCGGGGGGCTCCACCAGCGGCTCCACGATAGGCTTGAGGGTCTGCCGCTCCTCCGCGGTGAAGCTCGACGCGAAGCCGACGTGATCGAGGAGGCCCGCTTCATTGTAGAGGCCGAGGAGCAGGGAGCCGATGGCCCCGCCGGCCGCGTACCGGAAGCCGCCCACCACGCAATCCGCCGTCCGCAAGCGCTTGACCTTCTGCATCGCGGTGCGATCGCCCGGGCGGTAGGGCGCCTCGAGCCGCTTGGCCACGATCCCGTCGAGCCCGCTCGCGCCGAACTCCCGCATCCAGCGCTCCGCCAGTCGACGGTCGCGGGTCGCCGGTGAGAGACGCACCGTGCCCTCCCCGGGCACGTCCGCGAAGAAGCGCTCGAGCTGCTCTCGCCGCTGAGCCAGGGGGAGCTGGGTCACGGCGCGGCCCTCGCGGTCGACCAGCAGATCGAACGCGAGGAAGACGGCCGGGGTCTCGCGGGCGAGCTTCCGGACCCGGCTCTCGGCGGGGTGGATCCGCTGGAGCAGGGCGTCGAAGGAGAGGTACCCTTCCACGGGAATCACGATCTCGCCGTCGAGGACGAAGCGCGCCGCGGTGAGCCGTCCGAGGGCCTGAACGAGCTCCGGGAAGTAACGGCTGAGCGGCTGAGCGCTCTTCGACTGGAGCACGACCTCGTCGCCGTCGCGGAAGGCCAGACAGCGGAAGCCGTCCCACTTGGGCTCGTAGAGCCAGCCTTCCCCGGCGGGCAGGCTCGTCACGGACTTGGCCTCCATCGGCGCCGCCGGGGGCCTGACCGGAAGGGCGAGGACGGGGAAGGCCGCGGCGAGGCTCTCGGCCGGCAGGGCCCCGGTCGCGACGTCGGCCGCGCCGGCCCCGGGGCGCCTGCGGGCGGTCACCGGCGCCGCGTGTCCGCCCGGAGCTCGGGCAGCGCCTGGCGGTGCTTCCAGAGGTCGGCCCAGGGGTCCGGGCCGGCGAGCCGCGACTCGAAGGTCCGGATGTTGTAGCGGGCGGGATCGAGCCTCGGGTCCACCTCGTCCCAGGCCAGCGGGGTGGAGACGGGGGCCTTCGGGCGTCGGCGCACCGAGTAGGGCGCCACGATGGTCTGGCCGAACGCGTTGCGAAGGGCGTCGGCAAAGACGCGCCCGCGTCGCTTCGCCTTCGACATCTCCACGGTCACGAGCTCCGGCGCGCGCTCGGCGAGTGAGCGGCCGACCGCCTGCGCGAAGGCGCGGACCGCGTCCTGCGTGGGACCCCGCCGCAGCGGCACCAGGACGTGCAAGCCGCGGCCGCCCGAGGTCTTGGGGTAGGAGGAGAGCCCGTGCTCCTCGATGATCTCCCGCAGCAGCCGGCCGGCCTTCGCCGCATCCGCGAACCGTCCCGAGCCGGGATCGAGGTCGAACGCGATCCAGTCCGGCCGTTCCCGGGATCCGGTCCGGCAGTTCATGACGTGGACGGCGATGCAGCCGAGATTGACCAGCGCGAGGAGGGTCTTGATCGATCCTCCGACCACGTAATTGACCGTCCGGCCGGCGCTGGCGGCGGCGAGCGGCGCGGTTCGCACGCCGGCCGGCAGGCCGTCGGCGAAGTTCTTCTGGAAGAAGCACTCGCCCCGCATGCCTTCCGGGCAGCGCTCGGCGGCGAGCGGCCGGTCGTCGATCCACGGAAGAAGCCGGGAGGCGATGGCGGCGTAGAACCGCACGACCTCGAGCTTGGTGATGCGCTCCTCCGGCCACCACACCTTGTCGGGATGGGTCACGGTGACGCCGGCGACCCGCACCGCCGCGCCGCCCGCCGCCGCGGGCGCCGCCCGCCGGCTCGGCGAGCGGCGGCGCTCAGGGCTCACGCGCCCTCCAGGTGAGCTCGCGCGGGTCCTTGTCCTGGCGCAGGCCGAGGAAGGCCGGCTGGCGCAGCTTCCCGTCGGCCGTCCACTCGGCGAAGGCGAGCTGAGCGACGAGCTCGGGACGGATCCACGTCACTCCGGCCTCGCGCGGGGGCGGATCGAATGGCGACCGCTCCGTCCGCAGCGCCTTCATCCTGGCACCGAGGTCGGCCAGCGTCGCGGCGGAGAATCCTGTCCCCACCTTGCCGACGAACCGGAGATGCGCGCCCTCGTAGAGGCCGACGAGCAGGGCGCCGAAGTGCGAGCGCTGCCCGGTGGGGGCCGTGAAGCCGCCGATCACGAACTCCGCCTCCTTGCGGCACTTCACCTTGAGCCAGCTCCGCGAGCGGCGCCCGGGCTCGTAGGGGGCCGCCTCGTCCTTGGCGATGATCCCCTCCCAGCCCCTCTTCTGGGCCACCCGGTAGGCGGCGAGCCCGTTGGGTCCTATGCGCCGCGACCGCATCAGCACACCCCGGGCCTGCCGGACGACCGTCTCCAGCGCGTGGCGGCGAGCCGACAGGGGCGTCGGGATCAGGTCCTGCCCGTCGCGCTCGAGGCAATCGAAGATGGCGAAGACCGGGCGGATCGGCTCGCCCATCGCCCGGCGCTGGAGGAGCTGGAACCGCGAGACGTCGTGGCGATCGAAAGCGACGATCTCGCCGTCGAGCACGAGGTCGCCGCCGGGGAGGGCACCCAGGGCTTCGGCGATCTCGGCGAAGTCCGCCGTGATGTCCTTGAGGTTGCGCGAGAAGAGGCGGACCTGCCGACGGCGACGATACGCGATGGCGCGATCGCCGTCATACTTCTCCTCGTATACCCAGCCCGGTCGATGAAACGGCTCGGGCACCAGCGTCGCCAGCATGGGCCGGATCAGCCCCTTCACCGGCGGCGAGCGACCTTCGGGGGATCGCCGGTCGCAGCCTTCGCCACGTCGCCGCCCTCGTCAGCCGCGATCTGAGCGAGGGACCGCCCGCTCACGACCGAGTGCGGGGCCGACACGGTGATGTCCTTGGTCGAGGCGTAGCGGTCGCGATGCTTGATCAGGAGCCAGTTGCGTCCCCGGAACCGGACCAGGGCCCAGGAGCCTTTGAGCTTCCGGCCTCTGAGGGTGAACTTGAGCTGCCCCTTGCCGAGGGCCGCGGCGACGTCCGCGCCGCTCTCCGGGACATACGTCCCGTGGTCCCACACCATGACGGTGCCGCCGCCATACTCGCCCTCGGGAATCACCCCTTCGAAGTCGGCGTAGTCGAGCGGATGGTCCTCGACGGCCGCCGCGAACCGCTTGACGGCCGGGTCGAGCGAGGGTCCCTTGGGCACCGCCCAGGACTTCAGCACGCCGCCGACCTCGAGGCGGAAGTCGTAGTGCAGATGGCTCGCCCGATGCTTCTGGACGACGAAGAGCCGGCCGGATCGGGACGTCTTCCGGGCCGGGGCGGGCTCGGGCGTCTTCGCGAAGCGACGCCTCTTGCGGTACTCGCCAAGCGTGTTCATCGACCCTCCACCTCCAGTGTACGGTTCTGTCGGCTGGGCGCCGCAAGTCGGGTGCCGACCCCGGCGCCGGCACCGGGCGGGACCTGAGGATTACAGGCCGAGCTTGGCGTAGATCCGGGCCAGACGGGCCTTGGCGTCGGACAGGACCTCGGCGTAGAGGTCGCCTCCGTGGGCGTCCATGGCCACGATGAGCGGACCGAGCTCGCGCACGCGAAAGCGCCAGAGGCACTCGGGCATCAGGTCCTCCCACCATACGCCCTCGATCGCCTCGATCTGCACGGTCTCGAGCGCTGCGGCGCCCCCGGTGATGGCGAGGTACGCGCCCCCATGCTCCCGAAACGCGGCCAGGCTCTCGGCCGAGAGCCCGCCCTTGCCGATCACCGCGCGCACCCCGTATCGCGCGAGCAGCGGCCTCGTGAACCGGTCCATTCGCATGCTCGTCGTGGTGCC
>DASYQW010000220.1 GCA_036005065.1 Candidatus Methylomirabilota bacterium
CAAGCTGATGGCCACCGGCGGGATGTTCACCCCGACCGCCAACCCTCGCACCGTCCAGTACCCCGTGGAGACGCTCACGGCCGCCGTGCGCGAAGCCGAACGGCTGGGGCTTCCGGTGGCGGCCCACACCCTGTCGGCGGCAGGCATCCGGGACTGCGTCGAGGCCGGCATCCATCACCTGATCCACGCCCGCTGGTACAGCGCCGATCCCGCGAAGGGCCTCGAATACGACCCCGCGCTGGCCGACCGGATCACCCGGAGCGGCCTCTGGGTCGACATCACGCTGGGCCACATGCTGCTCGGGCGCCTGGCGCAGGAGGCCGGGGCTCCGCCGCCCTCCACCCACTGGGCGGTGCAGGCGACCCCGGTGCCACTCGAGGACCACCTCGAGACGGCCCGCGACATGCGGGCGCGGGGCATCCGGTTCACCACCGGGTTGGACATGGGGATGCCCCACGCCCGCTTCGACGGCTCGGCGGCGAACGCGCGGGCCTTCGGAGCGTGGCTTCAGTACTCGCCCTGGGAGGCGATCCGGGCGTCGACGGCCGACTCGGCGGAGGCCCTCGGCCTCGGCGACGCGGTCGGGGCCCTGCGTCCGGGTCTGATCGCCGATCTGCTCGCGGTAGCGGGCGACCCCGCCCGCGACCTGGCCACGCTCGGGACGGCCGTCGACGTGATCCGGGCCGGGCGCCCGGTCAAGCTGGGCGGTCGCGCCCTCATCTAACGGCCTCGGGACCGCGCTCGACCGCGAGGTTCGGCACGATACGGGCGTGGGGGAATCGGCGGAACACCTCGGGGGCGATCTTGATCTTGCCGTGGCGACCGCCCGAGCCGAGGATGACGTAGTCGAGCGCCATCACACGCGCGTCCACCAGGAGCGGCAGCTCTCCCGGCAGCCCGAACACCGTGACGCCGCCGATCGCCATGCCGGTCACCTGCCGCGTCTCCTCGGCGGAGGCGAAGGAGAGCTTGGAGATGCCGAGCAGGTCGCGAACGGCATGATTCACGTCCAGGCGGGTGGTGGCCGTGACGACGCAGGCCGCGTAGACCTTCGGCTCCTTCTTGGAGGCCACGATGATCGTGTTGCCCGCGTGGTCGGCTGGATAGCCGTAGCGCTCGCAGAAGGCCGCCGTGTCGGCGAACTGGGGGTCGATCGGAATCAGCTCGTACGGCAGGCCGAGCCGTTCGAGGGCGGCCAGCGTCGCCTGCTCGGGGTCGGACGCCTCGGTCATTCGCTCACCTCGTCTCCAGTCTCGGCTCGCCTCGCGCGTGCGGGGCGCGAGCCCGCCCACTATCGGACCAAACTCGGGCCGCGTCAAGCCAGCGCGCCCTCGGCGCGGCGCGTGATGCGGGTCCACGGAGGCTTCGCGTGACTGAGCGGCTCGGAGATCCGAAGATCCAGGCGTTTCTGGGCACCAAGGAGGTCGTCGTCCTGGCCACGATTCAGCCCGACGGCGCCCCGCTGGCGACCCCCATGTGGTTCCTGGCCGACGCCGACGCGCTCGCCATGATCAGTGAAGCGGACGCCCAGAAGGTCCACAACCTCCGCCGAGACGGCCGCGTGTGCGTCGTGGCCGAGGCCGGCACCCGCGGCGACATCCGGGGCGTGATCGTGCGCGGCCGGGCCGAGATCCTGCCGGACGCCGAAACGCGGCGGGCGCTCGTCGCGCGCTTCCTCGACCGGTACCACCCGCACCTGGAACGCCGGTGGGGCGGCCGCGCCATGCCCGCGGATCGGGTCATGTTTCGCATCGTCCCGGAGCACGTCCAGAGCTGGGGCCTGTCGCTCTGAGTTCGGGCCGAGTCGCGACGCGCTTTTCGCGCTTGGGCAACCGCCCGACTTCGCGGTAGAGTTCCTCCATGACACCGCTCTCCGTGTACCTGCCGTTCAACCGTGAGTGCCTCGGGCGAACCTTCGTCCCGGCCAAGCACGGGACCACGCGGCCCGAGCCGCGCGGGCACTGGCTGATCGTCCAGGAGCAGGGCCTCGTCATCGTCCCCGAGGAAGGTCGCATCCGGCTGCCCGTCGGCGACCTGCCCGCCGCCTTCGACGGCGCCGTCGACGGTGCCCTGTGCCTCGGGACCCTCGACGGCGCGCCATGCTGGGTGGTCGCCCTGGCCAAAGACACCCCGGTGCCGGAGGAGTTCCGGCGGGAGACCCTGGTGCCCATGCAGGGCACGCGGTTGCCGGACGACCTGCTGTCGCTGGGCGGGATGGCGCTCCAGGCGCTCCACTGGGAGAGCACGAGCGGCCATTGCCCGCGCTGCGGGGCGCCCACCGAGCGGATCCCGGGCGAATGGGGCAAGCGCTGCCCCGGCTGCCGCTACGAGCATTTTCCGCACCTCCACCCGGCGGTCATCGTGCTGGTCCGCGATGGCGACCGCTGCCTCCTCACCCGCAAGGCGGGATGGGCGCCGGATCGCTACGGCCTGGTGGCGGGGTTCGTCGACAACGGGGAGTGCCTGGAGGGGGCCGTGCACCGCGAGGTCAAGGAGGAGGTCGGCGTCGAGGTCAGCGATCTCCAGTACGTCGGCAGCCAGAACTGGCCCTTCCCGAGCCAGCTGATGATCGGGTTCGTCGCGCGCTACGCGGGCGGCGCGCTCCGCATCGACCACGAGGAGCTCGAGGACGCCCGCTGGTTCCCCTGCGATGCCCTGCCGAATCGCCCCTCGCGGCACAGCATCGCGGGCTTCATCCTCGACCACTACGCGCGGCCCTAGCCGAGTCGCGAGGCGGCGATGCCCGTCGTCCGGCCTGAGAGGCTCCACCCGCTGGCGGTCGCCCTCTATGAGCACGCCGGGGTGTCCGCGGGCGACGCGCGCGTGGTGGCCGACCACCAGATCGACGCCAACCTGGCGGGTCACGACTCCCACGGCATCCACCTCCTGCCGACGTATCTCGACCGGATCGGCAAGGGACACATCGTGCCCGGGGCGCCGATCGAAGTCCTCGACGAGACCCCGACCACCGCGCGCGTGGACGGCCACTGGGGCTTCGGCCAGGTCGTCTCGACGCGGGCCACCGAGCTGGCCATCGGCAAGGCGCGCCAGCAGCGCGTCGGCATCGTGTCGGTGTTTCGCCAGAGCCACGTCGGCCGTCTCGGCGACTACCCGCTGATGGCCGCCCGCCAGGGCCTGGTAGGCGTGATGATGTGCGACTCGGGCCGGGCGCCCAAGCAGGTGGCCCCGTTCGGGGGGCGCGAGGCCCGCCTCGGCACGAACCCGCTGTCGATCGCCTTTCCCAGCGACCTCGAAGCGCCGGTCCTCATCGACATGGCCACCAGCGCGGTGGCCGGGGGGAAGCTCCTGGTGGCTCACGCCCGCCGCGAGCCGATTCCGCCCGGCTGGCTCCTCGATCGGGAGGGGCGCGCGACGACGAATCCCGCCGATTTCCTGGCCGGCGGCGCGATGCTGCCGCTCGGAGGGCCGCAGGGCTACAAGGGCTCGGCGCTGTCGTTCGCCGTCGAGACGCTGGCCGCCGTGCTCCCGGGCCTCGGGTTCGGCGTCGACCCCACCGGACGGCACAACGACGGGGCCTTCATTCTGGTCTTCGACCCGGGGGCGTTCCGGCCGCTCGCGGAGTTCAAGGCCGAAGTCGCCGCGTTCGCCCGATACGTGAAGGCCACGCCGCCGGCCGAAGGCTTCACCGAGGTGCTCTACCCCGGCGAGATCGAGCACCGGACGGCCGAGCGGCGCCGGCGCGAGGGGATCCCCGTCGAGGACGAGACGTGGGGGAAGCTCGTGGCGCTGGCCCGAGCGGCCGGCCTGGAGCACCTCCTGTGAACGCGATGGGCCGGCGCGAACGCCTTCGGGCCGCCGTCACCCGGCAGCCCGTCGACCGCGTGCCCTATGCGGTCTGGCGGCACTTCCCGGCCGTCGATCGCTCGCCGGCCGGGCTCGCCCAGGCCACCCTCCGCTTCCACGATCGCTACGGGTCGGACTTCTTGAAGATCACGCCCGCCGGCGGCTACGCCGTGGAGGCCTGGGGCTGCGTCGAGAGCGAGGAGGTCCACCCGGACGGCCACCGTCCGTGCGCCTCGTGCGCGGTCCGGACGGCGGAGGACTGGAAGCGGATCCGGCCGCTCGATCCGGCCTCGGCCGCGGGTTACGTGTCCCAGCTCGAGACCATCATCCGGGTCGGCTTCGATCGCCGCATCGGCGACGCGCTGGTGCTGCCGACGCTCTTCTCGCCGCTGTCGCTCGCGCGCAAGCTCTCGGGCGCGCGCCTGGCGGCGGACCTCCGGCAGCATCCCGACCTGGTCACCGGGGCGCTCGAGGCCATCACCGAGACGCTCATCCGCTTCGCGGGTCTCGCGCTAGACGAGGGGGTCTCGGGAATCTTCTACTCCATCCAGGTGGCGAGCCACAGCGTCCTCGGCGATGAGGAATACGCCCGCTTCGGCGAGCCCTACGACCGGCAGATCCTGGAATCCGTCGCCGGCCGGTCGCTCTTGACGATCGTCCACTGTCACGGCGACCGGCTGATGTTCGACCGACTCGCCGCCCTGCCCGGGCACGCCTGGAACTGGGACGACCGGGCGACGCCGCCATCGCTCGGCGAGGGCAAGGCGCGGGTCCCGGGGGCGGTCCTGGGCGGACTGGGACAGTGGAAGACCATGCGCGGCGGGACCGCCGAGCAGGCCGTCGCGGAGGTGGAGGACGCGATCGCTCAGACGGGCGGGATCGGCCTCATCGTCGGCCCCGGGTGCGTGCTGCCGGTCGACACGCCCGACGCCACGGTGGCGGCGGTCGTCCGCGCCCTCGGGGGGCCGCTCCGGCCGATCCTCGGC